>CAZZVG010000016.1:0-15625 GCA_964657295.1 Iningainema sp.
CAATTAACAATCAACCACCAACGCTCATGTTAAGTGACTATCCGAACTTGATATAACTACTAACACCCAACAAAATATGCTTAACATTAACACTTTACGCGAAGTTCCACTCTTTGCGAAACTACCAGATAAACAGTTGCAATGGCTTCTTGAACAGGGTAAAGAGGTTTGGCGGGAACCTGGTGAAATCCATCGCCATCAAGGCGATCCGGCTAACCATGTTTTTGTGCTGCTTGAAGGTCAGATTCGGATTGTACAGAAAATTGGCAATCAAGATACTTTGTTGTCGATTTACGAACCGAAGACGTTGTTTGGTGAATTACCTGTTTTAATGGGTTTGGAATATTTCTGGGCAAGTGGCCGTGCCGTAACTCGCTCCCATATTTTTGAATTGCCGAACGCGGCATTTTGGGAACTGCTTTCAAGTTGTACTTGCGTGATGACGACGATTCTCCGCACGATGGCAGAACGAGTGCAAGAGGTACAAACAATGTCTCAGCATCGAGAAAAGCTGGTAGCATTAGGCACTCTGGCAGCCGGGCTGGCACACGAGTTGAATAACCCGGCATCAGCCAGTCGCAGAGCTGTGGGACAATTACGGGAAACTGTGCAGGTATTACAACCATTGACAATCAAGCTCAGTCAGCTGCAATTAACCAGCGCTCAAAAAGCCTTTCTTGCTGACTTGCAAAAAGATGCCCTTAAGATTGCCAAAACTTCTCCAAAACTCGATCCTCTGACTCAAAGCGATCGCGAGGATGAAATTACGCAATGGTTGGAAGCGCACAACATCGACGATGGTTGGAAACTCGCTTCCACAATGGTAACAGCCGGAATGAATATCGACTTATTGGAGAATGTCAGAGCGAATGTTGGCGATGAGTTGCTCAGTAATGTCCTCACTTGGATAGAGGTAACTTTGAAAGAAATCGGCTTATTAGAAGAAATCGATCATTGTACGGAACGCATCTCTACCTTAGTTGAAGCGGTGAAAGAGTATTCCTACATGGATCGGGCACCTCTTCAGGAAATAGACGTACATCAAGGTATAGAAAGTACTCTCACAATGCTAAATCACAAGTTAAAGCAGGGTATAGAAGTGCATCGGGAGTATGACTGTCACATCCCGCTTGTCAGTGCTTATGGCAGTGAATTGAATCAGGTATGGACGAATTTGATTGATAATGCCATTGATGCCTTAATAGACGGAGTGGGAAAAGAAGAAAATGCCCCTACTCCCACAATACGTATCCGCACCTGTTGCGAAAAAGACTATTTGCTTGTGGAAATTTGCGACAATGGTTCTGGCATTTCGCCAGAGATTCAGTCTCACATTTTCGAGCCATTTTTCAGTACGAAAGGTGTGGGCAAGGGTACCGGATTAGGTTTGCACATTGCCTATCGTGTCGTTGTTGAACAGCATCAGGGCGATCTCCGTGTTTTCTCGGAGCCTGGACATACAAGGTTTCAAGTGCGCCTGCCGATGCATTTATCGTGAAGATTGTCAGAACGTGTTCGCTTAAATACTTATTATATCTCTGTGTTCGGCTAATAGTTAATGGTTGATTGCAATTAACCATCAACAATTAACAAACAACTTAATTTTTAATTGATTATCCGAACATAATAGAAATTCTCGGTTGACTTTACAGACAAACTCATCACAAAATGCTTTATAACTTAGCATTAAAGTGCTACAAATGCCATTAACAAGCTCTTTTTTAGATAAAGAAAGAACCATTGCACCACCAGGATTTAACCGTTGGTTTATTCCGCCGGCGGCACTCTTCATACACCTTTCTATCGGACAAGTGTATGCTTTCAGCGTGTTCAACTTGCCGATGACTAAGCTTATTGGTATTACCCAGTCAGCGCCAACAGATTGGAACCTACCAACTCTCGGCTGGATATTTTCAAGTGCTATCGCGTTTCTGGGAATTTCTGCGGCTTTGTTTGGTAAATGGGTGGAAAGAGTTGGACCACGCAAAGCGATGTTTGTTTCAGCACTCTGCTTTAGTGGCGGTTTCTTTGTTTCTGCTTTGGGTGTATATCTACACCAAATTGTGCTAGTTTATCTTGGTTATGGCGTTTTGGGCGGTATTGGCTTGGGAATTGGCTATATCTCTCCAGTTTCTACCCTGATTAAATGGTTTCCTGACCGTCCGGGGATGGCAACAGGAATGGCAATTATGGGATTTGGCGGCGGTGCAATCATTGCTTCCCCGCTGACGCTGGCACTAATGAATTATTTCAAATCTCCCCTCACCGTGGGCGTTTGGCAAACATTTGTTGTCATGGGTACAATTTACCTCTGCCTGATGATGATAGGTGCGTTCCTTGTACGCATTACGCCACCAGGCTTTCAACCTGCAGGCTATACGCCACCAGCCCAACCCAAAAAGTTGGTAACAACAGCCAATATTACTGCCGATAACGCGATTAAAACACCGCAATTCTGGTTGTTATGGGTTGTGTTATGTACAAATGTGACTGCGGGAATTGGTGTTCTTAGTCAAGCCTCGCCCATGATTCAAGAGATGTTCAAAGTCAGTGCTGCCGTCGGTGCCGGATTTGTAGTTTTGCTGAGCTTGTTCAATATGGTTGGTCGATTCTTTTGGTCATCACTGTCGGACTACATCGGCAGAAAAAGAACCTACATGATTTTCTTTGGTCTTGGTATGGTACTGTACGCTTTTATCCCTTCCACTGGCAACCTTCATAATATTGTGCTGTTCTACATTGGTTTCTGCATCATTCTCAGCATGTACGGTGGTGGATTCGCAACCATTCCGGCTTATTTGCGCGATATGTTCGGGATGATGCAGGTGGGCGCTATTCATGGAAGGCTGCTTACAGCATGGTCGGTAGCGGGTGTTCTCGGTCCGGTTCTGGTGAACTATATCCGCGAGTTTCAGATCAAGCATGGTGTTCCAAAAACTGAAGCCTACACGGTGACAATGTACATGATGGTAGGGGTGTTACTTATTGGTTTTATTGCCAATCTGCTTCTACGTGAAGTCAACATGAAATATCATCATGAAGTCATTCAGAATCACCAAAAAGAAGCTGTCTAGAAGGAGTTGCATAGAGTGCGGGATGAATTGTTTTTACTAAAATAGATAAGTAGGATAAATCATTGAGGGTTAAGCTTGTGAAATCTGCGTCAGAAAATATCAATGTTGAGATCGCAGCATTCCCCGTGCGCTTTCAAAAGGAAGGGCAAATTACTGTACCGCAAGTTGTGCAGGATCGTCTTAACCTGGCTGAAGGCGATATGCTGGCACTCGTTCAAATCGACGATCTCATTTTGCTTACCCTCAAACAGCCTCAAGTTCCTCAACTTGCAGATCAAATCACAGCAATTAGGGAAGAAGTTGGTCTAACCTTGACTGATTTATTGGAGGGGATAGAAGCAGAACGGAAGGCGATTTGGCACGAGCAACAGCTTTAAGGCGTTTACAACTGATCTGCTCACAGTCACTGTACCTCACCAAGTCCTATTTCAAATAAAAATCCCCGGTTGTTGACCAAGGGATTGTACACGTCGGTATTTGTCACACAAGATGACCTTGAGTCACATAATACCCACCGTCCAATCTGTATACGTGCCAAAATGCCGTTTTCTGTCTTCTTCCTCAAGTCTAAAGCTTGACAAGCCAGAAGTCATGATTGTATATTAATGAATAACGAGCGTTCGATATAAAAAAACATGCCAAAGATTGTTGACCATGACTTATATCGCCAGGAGCTCCTCAGTAAGTGCTTTGATTTGTTCGCCGAGAAAGGTTACTCGGCTATTACCATGCGCCAAATTGCTGAAGGTTTAAGTGTTTCTACTGGGACGCTATATCACTACTTCCCTAGTAAACAGGCTTTATTTGAACAATTGGTGGAAGCGGGATGTGAGCGAGATTTGTCGATGGCCTCGGCTGAATTGTCAGGAACACAAACTTTGCAAGAACGGCTAGAAATCTTAGGACTTTTTTTGGCAAAAAACGAAGAATATTACATTAAATGGATTTCTTTACAGGTTGATTTCTTTCAGCATCAAGACTCGAAGGATATACAGAATAGTGTGGCATTTAAACGTACAAACCAGCGGTATGAACAGGCAGTTCATGATATTTTGGGCATTGAAGATCCTGTATTAATTTGGTTTATTTTTAGTTTGATGGATGGTTTAATATTTGAGCGACTTATGAATAATAAAGCGGTTTCCATTACTGACCAATTTTCTTTATTAAGCAAGATGCTAACAACATATTTAGAAAAAAAATCGAAGAAAACTCATAACGCTTAATTCTGGAGGAAGAATATGATGACTTTCAAAGTATTATCTAAACCTACAAATAGATGGTTAATTGGGCTAGTCGTAGGTGCAACTGCAATCACAGGTGGAATTGTTTCTTATGGCATTTGTCAGTATGGAATGGTGAGTCAAAAACCTGCACTTGTGGAAACAGATCATCCAGTCAAAAAGGTAACAGCATTAGGACGACTAGAGCCAGAAGCCGAGGTGATTAAACTGTCTGCACCTCTGGCGTTGGATGGCGATCGCATCATTTATATGGAAGATGGTCATCTAGCAGATGAGAGCGGTGGCGCGGTAGCGGAGTATGATCACAAAAGGCAGGGGTGATGGAGAAAAAATTTCGGCGTTGCATCAATCCAAGATAATTTTAACGAGAAGGCGATCGCCATGACCACAGCAACCAAAAAACTGACCCTAGAAGAATACCTAGCTTATGACGATGGGACGGACACTAAATATGAGCTAGTGGATGGAGAATTAGTAGAAATGCCACCAGAAACTAATAGGAATAACCGGATTGCTCTCTACCTGCTATCAGAATTTCTTAAGCTCGTCCCTTTATACCTCATTTGTCACAAAGATACAGAAATTGTGGTGACAGGTAATCGCACTCGCGTCCGCCTACCAAATTTGATGATCTTAACTGAAGAGTTATTCGCGGCGATTGGTGGTAGACGCGCTACAATTACTCAGGAGATGCCATCTCCGGCATTGGTAGTTGAGGTTGTTTCTCCTGGTAAAGTTAACGAAGATCGAGACTATCGGTACAAGCGATCGGAATACGCCGCACGAGGAATTTCTGAATACTGGATTGTCGATCCTGGTAAGGAACAAGTTATAGTGCTGAAGCTGGTAGACGGATTATACGAAGAAGTTATGTTTTCAGGGAGCAATTACATAGCCTCAGCGACTTTTCCCAATTTGAAACTGACGACAGCGCAAGTTTTAAGAGCAGGGGAAGAGTGAATGAATTGATCAACTTGGCGGAAACCTTCTCGCTGCGATAGTTAAAAACTCTAAGTGCCAACTGACAAACCAACATCTCGGGCGATTTCCTGCATTGTAGTTTTTTGGATGCGTAACGATAAAATCGGTTTTTGGCGGCTTCTATAATCGCCAACTTCTTTTCCGGATCTAGTTTTTGCATATAGGCTTTACCGTCGCATCAGCCGCATCGAAATGTGCTCAAACAGGACGACACAACTAATTAATTCTTTATTGGATCGACCCGACCAATCCCAAGACTAAAGAGCGTTGTCCTTACATCCTCCCAGTTAGGACCACAGTAGTAATATTTGCCTTCCAGTAAATCCGCTAAATAGTAACCTGGCTTCCCAGCGTTAATACGAAACAGGAATCTGAAGATTCGGAATAACGGCATCCAGCCTTCACCTTTACCGTTACCTCTGTAATTTGGATCTGTCAGTTATTTCACCTCCTAATGAGGGTATAATTTTTTGCCCCTCATCATTAAATAATATCGCAGACATCGCAGATGAGCGCAGTATCCTTGAGGTAATTTGATGGATATAGCAGCTACTTTGAAGCAGAGGTGTTATACCATTTCACGAAATTCTTGATACACAGCAAAATTTTCTTGCTTCCCCTGCTCGCCATCTGTATCAATTTTAAAGTGAAACGGTATTAAGCGGTGCGATCGTACTACCCACCATCCGCACGGAACCTTTATTCTTACGTTTGTAGGCAATGCGCTACCTACACTTATTGAGAGTGGTGCCAATACGATTCGCTGGGGCTAGACCATAGGAATAGAATGGGCATAACCTTATTCAGCTTGGGAAAACGCAAAAAGGGGTACAAGCCCCCAAAAAAAGACAAAACTTTAACTCCTTGACACGTAGTGCGAGCTTGATCAAGGAGTATTTATTCAAATCCCCGCGCATTTATTTGTAGGGATTCATTCTGAGTTGTGAGTTCCAATCTCTGTGTTGCTACTTTTTTATTCTTGAGAATCCTCAGAAATCGGTTCTAGTTCGTCGTTTTCCGACTCTGCTTTGACTTCTTTGGGTTTAAGTTTAGCAGGTTTCGGTCCACGCGCAAGGGCAGGATTAACCTGTTGCCTCACTTCATCCATATTCTTAGACTTTTTGCCTTTATCCGATGAGCGTTCGTTGTTTCTTTTTGAGACTCTAGGTTTGGATTCTACAGAAGGCATAGAATCCAAGTTTTCCGAACTGTTGTCAGTATCGACGTTTAACTGACGTTCAGATTTCTTGATTGGGCGTTCTACCATTGTTAAGTTATGTTAATTTACTTCTATAATATATCGTTTGAAGATCGCTCTTCATAACCTGTTATAGAGTACCCTAAAATGGCGACAAAGTTTGACAAAAGTTCGTGAAAGCTGTAAAGCCTGTCAAGTTTAAGCGATGGCAGAAGCACAAAAATCTGGATCTTCGCAAACACGAAAGCTAGAATCCGGTTTCGATCGCCTCACATCTTGCTGGCTTGAAAAATTGATATATTTTAATCACCGACTGATCTATAAAAGCCAAGAAAAAGAAGATATGTTGATCATCGATGTTTTAAAGTTGCCTGTATTTGTACGGAGAGGTGCAAGAGATGAGTTCGCCAAGTGATAGATACGCAGCGGGAAAAGCTTTGCGCGAAAGTATCCCGCGTTCCGCTCATAGCGAATGGAGTCCCCCTGAGTCGCGGCTTGATCCCATCACCTTACTAGAAACCTCCAACGAGGGAAGGGTATCTCATTTAATACCAATTCGGTACGGTCGGATGTTGAAGTCACCATTCGCCTTCATGAGGGGATCGGCAATCATCATGGCAACCGATCTTGCGACAACCCCGACTACAGATATTCGCGTACAGGCGTGTGGTGACTGTCACTTACTTAACTTCGGTGGCTACGGGACACCAGAACGTAACCTCGTCTTTGATGTGAACGATTTTGACGAAACGCTTAGCGCTCCGTGGGAGTGGGATCTCAAACGTCTGGCGACAAGCGTGATCATTGCAGGTCGTCATCTCAAACTTTCGGCAAAGAACAGTGAATCAGCAGGGCGATCAGTGGTTAGCTCCTACCAGGAACACATCGGTAAGTACGCCCAAATGAGTCCGCTAGAAGTATGGTACTCGCGCATTGATGCCGATGTTTTGCGGAACTTTGATCGCCATACCCCTCACCGTCAACGCATCGACCGATATATTGAGAGAGCGCTAACACGCACCTCTGCCCAAGCACTGCCAAAATTAACAGAGGTAGTTCACGGTCAGTGGCGAATCGCTGACAACCGACCTTTAATATACCACTTATCACCAGACGATATCCTGGAAAAAGAGGTGGAGTCTGTCTACCAGCAGTACCGTCAAACTTTACGGGATGATCTACAAGTTCTGCTCAATCACTTTCGCTTAGTTGATGTTGCTTTTAAGGTCGTGGGGGTTGGTAGTGTCGGGACTCGTTGTGTGATCGCACTTCTGATGGCAGAAGATAATCAACCTCTGTTTCTCCAAATGAAAGAAGCCCGAGCTTCCGTGTTGGAGCCATATGCAGGCAAAAGTGTCTACCAAAACCAAGGTCAACGCATTGTTTCGGGTCAACGCTTGATGCAAGCTGCTAGCGATATTTTCCTTGGTTGGACACGTAGCCAAGGTGGGCACGACTTCTACGTCCGACAATTGCGAGATATGAAGATCGCCCTTGACATTGAGGATCTGTCTGCCTCTGAACTCATCAGTTACTCAGAATTATGCGGGTGGGCACTTGCTCGTAGCCATGCCCGCTCTGGTGATCCTGCAACCATCGCTGGCTATCTCGGGAAAAGTGATGTTTTTGAGCACGCGATAGCCAACTTTGCGATCGCTTATGCTAATCAGAATGAGCGGGATTATCAAGCACTTGTGGCTGCAGAGAAATCTGGAAGGATTACAGCGATAGATGAGAGTTGATCGACGATTGTTGTCGATGGGATGTGGTAAGTAGGAACAACCGTTAGAGCTACAACGAATGTTACTATGTCTCGAAATACGTGTTTACCATGAGTGAAACTGTCTATGGCGAAAAAGGCAGGAACAAAGTGGCTGGCAGTTTGTCACCCTAACTCCTGCAAAGCCAGCTAACAACCCGGTGCAGCGGACAGAGCAGAAATAGTCGTGGAAATACATTGGTTATCTATCGCATAGGAGTATTCATGATGACTACCACACAGGAAAAATACTTAAATGAAAAAGTTAATAAATTACCCCTAGGTCCACGCGATAATCTTTGGGTTCAAACGATTTGGGCAATTGTTAACCCAATTGATTGGCTGGAAGTCATGCAAGCTCGGTATGGGGATATTTTTTTAGCACCGCCACTTGCCGGATTTCCCGCGCAAGTTGTTATTAGCAATCCTCAAGCAATTCAAGAGATTTTTGCAGCTGATTCCCACCAGTTTATCTCTAGCTCGGGAAACAAAACTATACAACCGATTGTGGGGGCAAATTCATTATTATTGCAAGATGGCGAACAACATTTACAAAAACGTAAGCTATTATTGCCTTCCTTTCATGGCGAAAGAATGCGGACTTACGGTCTGTGTATGCGTGAAATTACTGAAAAGGTAATGAGTCAAATAAAACCTGGGCAAGAATTTATTGCTCGTTCGATGATGCAAGAAATTTCTTTAAACATCATTTTGCGGACTATTTTTGGACTCAATGAAGGCGATCGCTACCAGCAAATACGGCAAATTCTCAGCACGATGTTAAACTCTTTTAATAACCCTTTGAGTGTAAGTTTTCTATTTTTTAAATCATTACAAGTAAATTTAGGCAAACTGACTCCTTGGGGAAATTTTCTTCGCCAAAGAGAAAGACTTGACCAACTACTTTATCAGGAAATTCGTGAACGCCGCAAAGGATCATCTGTAGGTGAAGATATTTTAAGCCTGTTATTATCAGCGCGTGATGAAAGTGGCCAAGCCATGACTGATGAAGAATTACGCGACGAGTTGATGACCATGTTATTTGCCGGACATGAGACAACTGCATCAGCTTTAGCTTGGGCTTTGTATTGGATTCATTCCATACCAGAAATTCGGGAGAAGCTTTTGCAAGAACTCAACTCCATTGATATCGTCAACACAGATCCCATAGAAATTGCCCGATTACCTTATTTAAATGCTGTCTGTTCGGAAACTTTAAGAATTTATCCAATTGTTTTCTTTACCCAAGTACGCGTTTTACAAGCACCCATGCAATTAATGGATTATGAATTGCCAAAAGGGTTAATGCTGTCACCATGTATTTATTTGACTCACCACCGTCCAGATATTTATCCAGAACCCAATCAATTTAAGCCAGAACGCTTTTTAGAAAGACAATTTTCCCCGTATGAATATATGCCATTTGGTGGTGGTAATCGTCGCTGTTTGGGGATAGCTTTTGCCTTATTTGAAATGAAATTGGTGCTGGCAAATTTGTTATCTCACTATTCATTTACACTCTTAGAAAAACGACCTCTAAAACCTGCACGTCGTGGTATTACATTTACACCTGCAGGGGGTGTGCGTTTGATGACTCTTTAGTGCAGTAAAAATACGGAAATGCAATTCAGTATTCTGCGTGAGTAAATATCTGTCTTCCATAGATATAGCAATCCGTTGAGGAGTCGTGAAAATTATTTGTTGAATATTGATTTTTTACGTGTTTGCAAAAACCCCAGATATATTGAAGCAGCTTCATCTGCATTTTCCATCAGTAGTAGATGTCCTGCTTTGGGCAACTGGATTGCTCTTGCACCAGGAATACACTCAAGCAATCGATTAGCCCCACTAATGTTGTAAATCTTGTCCTCTTTGCCCTAAATAATCAATGTAGGAAGCTGAGTTGGTACACCTTGACAACTCATGTCATCGTAGAGATTTACAATATCCCAAACCTGCTGGTAGTGTCGGTTACGAGTAATGTAATCATTTACCTTCTCTGCTATGACAGAATCAGGAATCGTGGGAGGAGTGAAGAAAAGCAGGCTGAGTTCTAAGGCAAACTGTTCAGTGGTAATTGGAATAAAGGGGTTAATGCCTTGAAAGATTGCTTGAGTGAAACTGTTTGCCCAATCAACAATCCCCAATGGTGAACCGATAAAGGCGAGGCTACGCACCTGGTTTGGGTAACGTTGAGCATACAGTTGAGCGATGGCTCCTCCCATCGAGCTACCCGCTAGATCAAAAGACTTAATCCCCAAATTTTCCATCCACTCATGTAAAAGTGTTGTTTGGTTCAACAGAGCATAGTCCCTCAAAGTATAACCACTACTGTTGCCATAGCCCGGTAAATCTGGGGCAATCACCTGATAGCCCACCTCCGACAGCCGACACATCATAGTGTTCCACTGCTCCTTGCTGGCAAATAAACCATGCAACAGTAGAATCGAGCGCCCGTTCCCCACCCGGCTGTAGGACAATGTACCATTGCCGACATGTGCAGTCAGAGGAGCGATCGTGCAGCTATTGGCAGACGTTGCGCGATTCACAAACACATAGCCCATTGATCCGCTTAATACCAGAATGACGATAAATAGCCGAATGATGAACTTTCTCATTCCTGGTTCTGAAATTGTATTGACAATTTTTTCCGATAATTATCTGTCGCTCTAGGTTAATTAGGTGTTTCTACCGTTTGGTCGTTCTCGAAACAGATATTCAAGAATCATTTCTATACGCTCACTATTTTGTGCAATTCGTTCATTGTTCTGAGTAGTAGTAGCAACTAGTTGTGATATAGAGGCTTCTATTCGAGTAAGTGCCTCATCGTGTGCTAATACTACTTCGGCTGTATCTTCCATCAAAGTCGTAAGTTGATCCAGTCTACTGCTAATGTTGTTCGGCTGATTTGGAGTCATTTTTTACCAATGCGCTTGTTCTTGTTCTTCTACCCACATTGCTATAAGGCTTAAGTCGAACTCAGGTTAATATTAGGCGTTGCTGAATCGAAGTAGAAATTGTCCTCCTCTTTGCGACGCCAGTCACCTACGGCGGGAAACCCACCTGCAGTGCTGGCTCGTCTACCCTACGGGAAGCCGCTAACGCGTCTTTGCGTGAGGCGCTCTTCATACTTCAAATCAGCAACGCCTGATATTAACTCTGTATCAAAGGCTTAATTTCAATCGGTGCCATCATGCCGTTGTCTTCGTGTTCAAGGATATGACAGTGGTAGACAAAGGTACCCGCGATACTTGTATTTTTATCTTTGCCCGCACCTCGGAAATCCATTCGCAGTTTAACATTTTTGCCAACAGGAATATTAATTGTATCACGCAACATCCCGATCTCACTCGAATCTGCGCTATCAAGCACGAGAAAGTGGATCTGGTGGATATGGAAGGCATGAATTTCCTGAGCACGGTTTTCCACAATCCAATCCTCTGTCGTTCCCTCACTTACTGTAATATCTGGAGTCTTAAAGTTTGGATCGTAGACTTTAGGCTGATTCGGCTCTACAGTTATATAGAACTCTGTTGTTGTTGCTGTTGAATCGCTGGAAGTTGGAGCGGGAAAATCTTTTTGAGAGAAGTATAGCTTGCGCTCCTTGATAGATTTATACTGACTTAGTCCATTAAAGCGATCGCCTGACACCTTAGTTAAGTCAACGTTCAATTCAGGAGCAAAGGCTGAAGCTAATACATCCCTATTGTTCGTCAGTTGTGGTTGTCGATCAATTCGAGCGATCGTTCGTTGTGTATCATTATCACCTGTTGGTCCTGTGTCAACAGTCAGCGTCAAAAACTTGGCATCTTTGACATCTGCTCCAGGACCAGTGATCATAAACTCTACTCTACCAGCTGGCGGTAGCAAAATATGCGTGACTGATTTATTCTGATCTTGCTGTTTATGATTAGCATTGATGGGAACGCCATCCATCGCTACCAACTTCAGCGGCACAGGAACGTTATCATATTGAACTTGCAAGTCAAAGTAGGTATCTGCCGCTGTATTAGCCACACGCCAAAACTGTTCTTCATTCTGTTTCATTTGAATGATGGCAGGAGGATCGTAGTTACCCCCTCCTTTATACCTAATCGGAACTGAGTTGATAGAAATATCCTTCGCTGGCACTAGTTGCTGATTGTCGTTGGGGAAGGAATTTGGTAACTCCATATCACGCAAAACAAACACCCGTTCGGGTAATTGAGCCGCTCGCTTGTTAAACTGACCCATGCCTTCAACAATGATAGCACCTGTTAATCCATTCAGCACTTGAGCTTCGCTCTGCATGTGAATATGCGGGTGATACCAGTACAATCCGGGTGGTTCGTTTTTGGGAATTTCAATATTGTACTCAAAAGTCTTGGTAGGCTCAACTACCGTCCTCACAACTTCATCCCGATGGCACTTTGGGGACACATTCAAACCATGGAAGTGGAGGTTGGTTGAATTTAGCGTCGCCATTCCTCCAGGATATCCGCCCTCACAGTCTTCGTGATTTTTTTCTTGTGCTTGACCTGGCAGCTTGTTAGTCAATTTTAACACAAAATCTTTTTTCCCTGGATTCACCCTAAGCGTTGGTGCTTGCAAGTTAC
Organism: Iningainema sp.; assembly: GCA_964657295.1. Taxonomy (GTDB): domain Bacteria; phylum Cyanobacteriota; class Cyanobacteriia; order Cyanobacteriales; family Nostocaceae; genus Rhizonema. The sequence goes on from CAZZVG010000016.1 coordinate 12,852, forward strand.
CGTTGGCAAGATCGCAGTTTTGCTGAACTGTGAAGTTCGCTATATTGGATGCGTTAGGATTTTGGATTTCCGGTGGGTTATTGACAATGCTTCCCGCAGTTGGTGGGGGGGAGCACACAGAACTTGAGGAGAGGGTTTGTGCCTCTACCTCAGGTACTACAGCCAATGCAGCAATAAGAACGCTGCAAGCAATCAAATAGAGTAGCCTCAGTTTTCTGCTCATAAATACCCTGGCGATCGCACCTAACAAAAGTCTTTGTCGTCTGATGATGCTTTTCATATTGACATAATATTGTTATCAAATCGACTTGCTCCAAGTTATGATTCAATCAATTTAGGACTGATTCCAGAACTCGTTCCAAGTTTTTCGGAATTCAGTTGCTTACACCGACGCTACGAGTACGGGTAAGTACAACACAAGCAGACTTCACGAATCGGTTGTCCGTTTTTTATTTTGAAAAATGAGGCGGCGAATCCATATAAATTTGATGTAACATTGTGCCAAACAGCATCGGGATACGTCGTACTCATTGATGTAGCAGCACGAAAACCCCTGATGATGTGCCAGGGGCTTTAATATTTAAGGCAGGGAGAGCTAAAGTCTTTACCTTCTATTCGTTGAAAAGCCCAACTCTTGTTGAATGGCTTGGGCATCATGATACAAATTCGTCACCTTAGGGTCAAGACTAGGACAACTAACGTCGGGAGATGTTTGCTTTTTATACTCCACTTTAGTTGTTGTACCGAAAGAAACGCTTTTTGCACAAGACTCATACGGTAATTTTTGTAACGGTTGAGCTGCAAAAATATCCTTAAAAAATTCATCAGCTAGCGACTGTGAAATCGCACCAGATCCCTGAGTATTACAAACAGTGTAACTTGCTTGACCCGAAGGTTCTACAGAGATTGTGTAAGGACAGGTATTCGTAGATCCACTATTAACAATGATTCCAGGGGATTCAGCATTTTGTGCAACCCCTCTCAGAGGCACAACACTCAAAAGTGCAACGACTAAGGTCGCTCCAAGACTAATTTTACCGAAACTAAAGGCTTTTTTCATCTAAAATAATCTGATACGTTTACAAACTCTGTGTCTTTAGACCAGATAAGAAAAATTCTCTTTGCTTAAATCTACTGCAGAAATTTCTGTCTGAGTAAATAAACTTATTGTATTTTTAGCAAAGTGTATAAATTTTCTCTGGAGAAAATAGCAGATGTGGTTTACTTCAGAATTATGGGCCTAACTGTTGTTCAGATTGTCCTAATTTCGTTTAATAGATCAGGATGACGATCCAACACTTTCAGCAGCTTTACCAGAGCTAAAGGTGGTCTTGTCTTACCATTTTCATATCGTGAAAAAGCATTCACCCCACCGCCAAAAATCTCCGCAGCTTCTCGCTGGTCAAGCGCGAGCTTTTTGCGGACAGTCGTAATAAAATCCGGATCAACAATCGACGCATTAACCTGCTTGTTAAATTCCAACATTGCCGCATTAACACGTGTTGATTCGATAGTATCAAACACAGCTTCGTCACAAGCAGGGCAAAAGTCGCCCGTCACGTCTGTGATCATGGTTGATTCGCCTTTATAGACGTATGTTACATCGCGAGTATCATGCACCAGATCCCCCGCCGCGCAAGATGGACATTTCATCGTCATCTAAAAAACTCCGATATGTGTGGAAACCGTGCGTTTTTCAACCACGGATGAAACACAAAAGCCAACGCCGACTTGGTTGAACGCACTTTTCCTGCGCTAATCATGTCTTTGACTACTGACAACTTGCAATGAGGCGTACTTTTTTCCATAAGCCTATATTAACCTAGTTGGTTATTTTTAGCAAGTTGATTATTTGAGTAAAACTTCGGCGTCGCTCCGTTATGGAATACGCTAAAAACAAATTGTCTTCAGCAATAGATGTCAATAACTGATGTTTATAGCGGAAATAAGCAGATCGTTCCTAAACAACCAAAAAGCCTTAAATATAAGCTTTAGAAATTTTTAATTTTTAGTTTTTAATTCCGTGGTAAGGTCTTTATGTAGTTTGATCTACGGAGAAAGATTGTGGAAGAGTTAGTAAGGCAAATTAGCAGCCATACAGGGATCTCAGAAGATCAGGCAAGGCAAGCGGTGAATATGGTGATTTCCTTTGCCAAGACTAGATTGCCCGAACCGATGGCATCTCAACTAGAAAATGCGATCGCCCTAGATTCTGCGGCTAATGCTGCTCAACAGATGCAACAACAGTTTGGTAATTTGGGTGGGTTGTTCGGCGGTAATAAATAATATCTTGTCTGTCTAAGGAACTCGTCGCAAAGGCGAGGCAGCGCCTACGGCGGGTTTCCCGCCGTAGGCGACTGCCGTCACAAAGAAAACTCTGAGTCTTGGCAACGAGTTCGCGAACAATTCATACTTTAATGAGAATTTCTATTCTAGGTTGGAACTAACTCCCCAGGACGCAACTTAGACCACTTACCAGTTTCCTGCTTAAAGCTCAGACAACCTACAACATCCCATTCCATTTCAATTATCTCTTCTTTTGTCCGGATGTTGACATTGATAGAAGGTTCATTTGGCTCAAAATCAGGAGCTTCGGTTAAGTGGGGTTGTTGGTGCTGCCCCTCTACCGCGTGGTAACTTATACATCTATCTACATAGTGGCAGTTTACGCAAATACACATAATCAAACCAACTTTAGAGTCCTTTATTGTTAATCTAGCTTAACGCAAATAGTTATTCACTATCTGCCAAGTTTATTTTTATTACAATATTCA
>CAZZVG010000016.1:15635-16710 GCA_964657295.1 Iningainema sp.
GAAGGGGCTGACGTTTTCATGCCTAACAGTTTATCTCCCGAATCCTGGCCTTTTAGCTTAGAATTTTTACCACAACCTGCTTACATGGTAGGTGGTGCTGTGCGGGATGCGATTTTGGAGAGAACACGCGAGTACGTGGATTTAGATTTTGTTTTACCAGCTCATGCGGTTAGCGTTGCTCGCCAAATTGCGAGACATTATAAAGCAGGCTTTGTTTTACTAGATCCGGAAAGACAAATTGCCCGTGTGGTTTTTCCTCAAGCCACTGTTGATTTTGCTCTAGCAGTTGGAGAAAGCCTGGAGATTGATTTACACAGGCGAGATTTTACGGTAAATGCTGTTGCCTACAACCCCCATACTCAAGAATTCATCGATCCCCTGCAAGGTTGTACCGATATCCAACAAGGCATTTTAAAAATGATATCACCCGCTAACTTAAAGGACGATCCTCTACGGTTACTGCGGGCATATCGCCAAGCGGCACAACTTGGTTTTACCATTGAACCAGCAACCCAAGATGCCATTCGCTCTCTAGCTTCAAACATCACGAAAGTCGCCGCAGAAAGAGTTAGAGTAGAATTAGGTTATATGCTGTCACCCCAAGGTAATGCCTGGATTGCCCTTGCTTGGGAAGATGGTTTGCTCAAACCCTTTTTCAAATACGCCACAAAAGAAAGTTTTACTCTCCTCGCGGCAATTGACAGCGCAGCTTCTCAGCTAAAATTAGAGAGTTTACTGCAAAAATACGTGCGTGATACTGTTAAAACGACCTGGTTGGGTATTGCCAAACTCGCTTGTCTTGTAAACTCAGAACCAGCAGTCGCAGAAATAGAATTACAGCAACTGACATACAGCCGAGCTGAAATCAAAGCTACAACAACAGCCTTGAAACTGTCTCCACAGCTTCAAATACCCCAATTATCTTTACGAGAGCAGTATTTTTTATTTCAAGAAGCTGGATTTGTTTTTCCAACCATAGTCGTTTTAGCAGTAGCACGTGGTATTCTGGTAGAGGCGATCGCACCCTTGACCGACCGCTACCTCAACCCTGATGATCTGGTCGCTCATCCCACCC
>CAZZVG010000017.1:0-16585 GCA_964657295.1 Iningainema sp.
TAAGTAATCATTGGCTACTGCTAAATCTTCAAGATTTAAGTTGTACTAAGCTGTTCCGCAGGATCTGGGCGGGCAGGATGCCCACCCCACAAGAATTACATCTTATTTTTGTATGCAAATTGTCAGACTTTTAGCTTACTGGTAGGGATATCCACAAACCATTTACCTTACCTACCAACAGTTGCAGCGTTGCACAACTGCGGGATAAACTCCGTGTTTTCATACCTAGGACTTACGCACACTCTACGAATTCTTGGCGCTCTTGGCGTCTTGGCGGTTCGATAAATTAAGCTTTCTGGCAATTTTTGCGTAAGTCCTAATACTTATACTCAGATCTTGCACCACTGTCTTGTTGCGAAAATCAAAGCCTAAAAACCTTATGCTTACGTAGGGTGGGCAGTGCCCACCAGCCCTGAGGAGTAGAAGGTGCAAGATGTCAGTATAATGATAGTAAACAAATTCAAACTGTAACTTTTTGTAATAAATTCTTAAGGAGGTTAAGAGCTATGGCTGAAGTTTTGATCGAAGATTTAGATTCTGTACTACTCCAGAAGCTGGAAGCGCTTGCGAAGGTTCATGGGCGATCGCTACAAGCTGAGTTAAAGTCTATCCTGGAGGCAGCAGTTCAAAATGCAGTTACCAAAACGCCAGAAGAATTAGGCTGGAGTCCTGGTTTTTTTGAGAGAACAGCAGGAAAGTGGGAAGGAGAACCGCTAACACGGGGCGAACAAGGAGAATATGAACAGCGCCTCTGGGAACTTCTGTGATTTACCTGCTAGATACTAATACATGCATCCAATATATTACACGTCGGAGTTCACCTATTGTTGATAAATTAGCTAGGGTGCCCAGCCAAGATATAGTGCTGTGCGATATTGTAAAAGCTGAACTCTACTATGGTGCTTATAAAAGTGCTCGTTTTGAAAGTAACTTGGCATTGTATCGAGAGTTTTTCAGCGAGTTTGTCAGTTTGCCATTTGATGGCATTGTCGCAGAAGTTTACGGACGTATCCGAGCACAACTAGAGGCTTTGGGAACTCCGATTGGTCCTAATGACCTTCAAATAGCAGCGATCGCAATTGCGAACAATTTAATTCTGGTCACTCACAATACCCGTGAGTTCAGCCGTGTTGGAGACTTACGCTTTGAGGATTGGGAATTGCCAATATAAAAGCTAGCGCAAAGAGGGATCGGTGACATCAGAAAATTATGAAAACCCAAGTTTTGAACATTCAACCCTTACCTAATGAGGACTCCCTAGAAGTCTGGATGTTAATTGGGGATAGGCAGTACCAGTTCACATTCAGTCGAAAATTTGACTCCTTTGCGAATCGTCAACTGCAAATTATCACCCATAAAAGTAATTTTGGGGAAACTTTTAAATTTAACCAACATATAGTTGGCGAAGTAATGAATTTAGTCCGGCAGTTTTACAACGGTGAGAGCGTTAAGCTGCCGACTGTGGTTGGAAATTTTGGAACTTCTGAACAAGCATTAGCATTACAAAAGCCATTTAATAAGGAAGTTGAGATTGGAGCGTAGTTGCTTGGTTGCGATACCCCTTGCGATTACTAACTTACCAGCAGTTCGCCTGTCCTAAACTAGGCGCAATTGCCACTTCAATCGCCTCGATATTTTCGACTGTGAAAGCAAAGGGTTTTTCCATAATTTCTTCCACTGTAGTGAACTTATTTTTGATGAGAGAAGCTGTTGCTACCAATCTAACCTGTAGATGCTATGATCAGAGAGATGGTTATATGTACAATATATGAATAGCATTAAACCTATACAAGAAGTTTGGAACGATTTGCCACCAGATTTACAACAGCAAGTTAGAGACTTTGCTGAGTTTTTGCTTAATAAACACCGCGCCTCAACTAAACCCTTACATTTAAAATGGGCGGGAGCATTGCGGGACTGTAAAAACCTTTCTGCTCAAGATTTACAACGTGAAGTTTTAGAGTCTTGGGGAGATTAGGTGTTTCTCGTAGATACTAATGTGTTCTTAGAGGTATTTTTGGAGCAACAACGGGCTGAAGAATCAAGGGAATTTCTCTTAAATGCACCTGCTGATAGTCTTTATATTAGTGATTTTAGCCTTTATTCAATTGGCATCATTCTAGTGCGCCGCCATCTGTCTGAAACATTTCGTTTGTTTCTGCAAGATATACAAGCTGGTTTGCGTCTAATGAGGCTAAATTTGGATGAATTGGATGTTCTACCGGAAGTTGCTCAGAATTTGAAATTAGACTTTGATGATGCTTATCAGTATGTTTTAGCTGAACGTCGAGGGTTGCGTTTGGTTAGCTTTAATACTGATTTTGATAGCACTCCTCTGGGACGAGTTACACCATCGGCTGCATTGAGAAACTATAACAATCCTATTTGAAGGGAGTTTGTCAGTTTGCCTAACTCACCCACGCCTTATAGCGACTCCAAGTATTCGCGTACAAATGTACTTCCTTCATTTTTAAGTAAATTCTTGGCTTCTGCAAGTATTTCTTCAGCAATAGGGATTTCACCTAAAGCAAAACTGATTGCTTCTAGAGCAGCATATCTTACTTCATCTATGTGATGCTTGAGAAGCACCCTAATTATAGAAGCGGCTTCTTGAGAATATGCTTCAATTTCTAAAAGAGGACCAATAAGTCGTGCTACAGCTAGCAGTTGGAGAACATCTAACTTTCCAATCGATTGCTTGAGCATATTTACATCTTCCTTAGAAAGTACAGTCAGACCTTTCATAAGTTCATCTCGAACCTCTTCTACTCTATTCTCAAATTCAGAAATATCTAAACTGGACAATAAATAAAAGGATACATTATACTTCCATGCTAAAGCTTCTAGTCTGTGTCTTTGAGCTTCTCGATATTTTTTGACTATTTCATAGTGTTCCGTACTACTACCACTACTAGAAGTATGACTTAAAAACTGACCATTGTTGGAAGCAAGTAATTTACTCATTTGAAAAGCTCCTGTGTTTCTTCCGTAATGCTTTTAAAAAATATCTCGTCTCTAAAACCTCGCAAATTCACTTCAAAAATATTTTTGATTGACTCATCATTCGGAGCAAGTGTTACTTGTTGAAAAACATTAATGTGTTTCCAGCATCAAAGATATCGCCAAGCAGAATACCCTCAACTTGGTTCAGAGGATTATGGCATTGATGGGAACAGGAGCAACGGTGACTTTTATTCCTTAGTTGATTATGGCGATCGCCAGGGAAATAAATGACTCTGCAGAAACCATGAAAACAAATCTTACAGACGACCATAATTTGCTGTTAAAGTTGGGATATAAGCGACTCATATCATGTCCGGTTGAACACTTATAATTAAGACTGACGAGGGGACGCAGAGTATTTCTAACGTCAATTTGCTACGAATTAATGAGATGGTGTAGCTGTTGTCAAAGTTTAGCAGCGATCGCTCTACCAATGTTATGGTAGTATTCATTTGGTAAAGCTCTAGGAAATTTAGCTATCACAAATACAGGTTGACTATTTCTACTAATAAAGAAATCCTCTAAAGGAGATGCTGAAGGTTTTGTAAATTCAACATTCGTTATATTGTTCGTTATTTTTCTCCAAAAGTAGTCAAACTTTTTACCGTAAAAAACAACCGATTTAGGTTGATACTCGTTAATTTTATGACTAATATAATTGATTCGCTTTTCAGCACAATAGTTTTCATAAGTATCTCTATTACATAAAAAATCAATTCGAGAATATTGACCATATATCCAATGACTCAGAGATGGTGACGGTAAAGGAAATAATTCTAATAAACAAGTTTCTTTATCTTTTCTACCTAGTTCATTTATTTGATATTCACGAATATTTTCTAGATCAATACTCTCTTTTCCTTTAGCACTTACTAGAATACGAATTATTGACCTCCATACCGGTACATCCAGGGTAAACGCATCTTATTTTGTATAAATCAGACTTGACAAAAAGACACAGAAGAAAAAATAAAGTGTTTGTGCCAACTTTAGAGCGGTACTGACAAGTAAGGAGATATTCTGAATACTAGTCCTAGTTGCAGATATTCGCTCCTTGCTATTATGGCTAAAGGATTTGGTCCGCCCATTGTCAGACCCCATGAGATGAGAGAAGTCAAAATCCTGCGACGGAGTGTGATGCAGCATTTCCAGCAGATTAAAGACCCGAGAGTGGACAGGACAAAACGGCATAGCTTAATGGCAATCATCACGATGGCAATTTTTGCGGTGCTAGCAGGGGCAGACGGGTTTGTGGCAATCGAAACCTATGGCAAAGCCAAGCAGGAATGGTTAGAGAAGTTTTTAGACTTACCCAATGGGATACCGTCACACGATACGTTTGCACGGGTGTTGGGAGCGTTGGAGCCTCATGAGTTGCAGGAGGGTTTTTTGAGTTGGGTAAGCAGTATCAGTCAGCAACTAGGTGTTGAGTTGATTCATATTGACGGCAAGACGGCGAGGGGTTCTTATGATCGAGAAGAGAAACTGAAAGCACTGCATAGTGTAAGTGCGTGGAGCAGCGAGCATGGGTTGGTCTTGGCACAACAAAAAGTGGATGGCAAATCGAACGAAATTACCGCCGTCCCGATCTTGCTGCGTTTACTCAATCTGAAAGGGGCGGTGGTGACGTTGGATGCGATGGGCACTCAGACGGCGATTGCGATCCAAATTAAACAAGCCGAGGGGGAGTATGTACTGGCACTTAAAGGCAATCAGGGTAAGCTCAGCCAACAAGTCGAGGCTTGGTTTGGGCCTGCAGTTGCCCAGGGCTTTCCAGGGATTGAGTACAGCTATCATGAGAGCGTGGAGGCAGGGCATCATCGCATTGAAACCCGCCAGGTATGGGCGGTGTCGGTCAGCCAATTACCACCGTTGCATCGCCAGAGTCAGTGGCTGGGATTAACCACGGTGGTAATGGTCAAGCGTACCCGCCAGTTATGGAATAAAACCACAACCGAAGTCTGCTTCTATATTAGTAGTCTTCAGGCTGAGGCTGCACGGCACAACCAGGTGATTCGGTCCCACTGGAGTGTGGAAAACAGTCTGCATTGGGGCGGAGTGTCTGCGGGGGAAGCTTCCCCCGCAGAACCTCCTTTGCTTGATGTCACCTTTAACGAAGATGCCAGTCGGATTCGCTCTGGACGGGCGCCAGAAAACCTGGGTCTATTGCGGCGGTTGAGCGTTAACTTACTCAAACGTGAACCCTCGAACCTGAGTCTGGCGATGAAGCGATATAAAGCAGGTCTGGAAAACGAGTTTCTACTGAAAATCTTGGCAGCCAGTACCCCGACCTAAACCATTAATTTACTGGTTTCAATTGTTGCTAAGATCTACGACTTACATCCTCGGGAGGTTCTGCCCAAAATTGGAGAATATCTAGACCAACAATCACGCTTCATGACTCCTATTAAAATCTTACTCAAATTCTGGAGGATTATTTAGAAAATATCTGGATGAGCAATGATTTTTGAGCCAGTTTTTAGTGATTTGGGAACTCACAATTTAGATGCGTTTACCCTGCCGGTACATCTAATTTTGCACCTGGTAAAAAACTCCGTCCCCATCCTATATCTATATGATATTCTGCAAGATCTTCTATTTCCTGTTTACCTCTATTTGACCATGTGTTTATTCTGTTATTAATATCCTTAAAGTCTCCTCCTGCTTCTTCCATACCAATAAACCAATAATCTCCGTGATAATTCCCATATCCATAAAATGTATCAACTCTTTTTCCCAGCAGTTCATCATCAAAAAAAATTGAGCTATTCATATCTACATGATTTTACTCAGATAATTAAACTTGGCAATTCAAAAATAATTGATTATAAATCGAATGTCTAGTCAAATAACTAAATGTCAGCAATTTTTATTATGATAATGGTTATCAATATAATGCCGTCAACTCAAACTCAACTATTGCAACCACTGCAATAAAATGGGGCGATCGCCTTTTCTTCCCAGTAAGCGATCGCTCCATCTCATTCCCCGTCTTCCAATGCTCCCAAAGCTTTCAGCCTAGTTTTCTGAGCTTCGTTTAAACCCGTAACCCCAGTAATATTCATACCTTCGTAGGGTCTATTAGCTCTTAAAGTTTTCAAACATTCACCTGTCTGAACATCCCAAAGCTTAATCGTCTCATCTTGACTGCCACTTGCCAAAGTTGCACCTTCAGGACTGAAAACGACTGACCATACCCAACTAGTATGCCCTTGCAAAACATTCAGGCATTCACCAGTGTGGACATCCCACAACCTCACAGTTTTGTCGTCACTGCCACTCGCCAGTAGGTTACCATCGGGACTGAAAGCGACTGACCTTACCCAACTAGTATGCCCCTGCAAGGTGAAAAGGCATCTGCCATCACGGGCATCCCACAATCTCACGGTTTGGTCTTCACTGCCACTCGCCAGTAGGTTACCATCGGGACTGAAAGCGACTGACCTGATCCAACTGGTATGTCCCTGCAAGGTGGAAAGGCATCTCCCATTACAGACATCCCACAACTTCACAGTTTGGTCTTCACTGGCACTTGCTAGCAGGTTACCATCCGGACTGAAGGCAACTGACTGTACCCGATTCTTATGTCCCCGCAACGTTAAGAGACATTCACCAGTGTGGACATCCCACAACTTCACAGTTTGGTCATCACTGGCACTTGCCAAGATCCCCCCATGCCCCCCTTGTGAAGGGGGGATCGGACTGAAGGCAACTGACTGTACCCAACTGGTGTGTCCTTCCAACGTGAGGAGGCACACACCCCTGTGGGCATCCCACAACTTCACAGTTTTGTCTTCACTGCTACTCGCCAAGGTGCGACCATCCGGACTAAAGGCGACTGACCGCACCCAACTGGTATGCCCTTGCAACGTTTTAAGGCACTTACCATTACTGACGGACCACAACTTCACAGTTTTGTCTTCACTGCTACTTGCCAAGGTACGACCATCCGGACTGAAGGCGACTGACCGCGCCCAATTAATATATCCTTGCAACGTTTTTATAGACTTGCCAGTGTGGACATCCCACAACTTCACCGTTTGGTCTTCACTGCCACTCGCCAATAGGCTACCATCCGGACTAAAGGCGACTGACCTTACCCAATTGCTGTGTCCTTGCAACGTTCTTGGAGTGTTTTGATCCGGACACCAGTGTGGATATCCCATAACTTTACAGTTTGGTCGTCACTACCACTCGCCAGTAGGCTGCCATCCGGACTGAAAGCAACTGACCTGATCCACTTAGTATCCTCATCATAGTGGAAAAGTAGTTTACCATCCGCCACTTGGCACAAGTTAATTTGATTGTTTGTATCACCAGTAGCACAAAGCTTGCCATCGGGGCTAAATGCCACGGACAAAATAGGTCCTAATGTTGTCGTAAAAACCGATTTAGATAAGTCTGCGCCAGCAAAATTTACATGATGTAAATTTACACCTTGCAAGTAAGCTTGCCAAACAGTCAGATGAGAAAAGTCATAGCCATTTAAATCAGTCTGCAGTTCACGAAGCAGATTGAGTACATTGCCCCCTGCATATCCTGGTCTGGCAGAAAAATGCAGCTGCAGGTTGGAGATAATTTCAGTTAGCTTGTTTTCAAGGCTTCTTTGACTTCTAACAATATTTAGCAACCTTTCTGTAACTGGCTTCAGGATGAGGCGAATTTGAATATCCCTAATATAGTCTTTTGCCGTAGCTCCAATCAGAGCATGACTCATGAAGAGTGCAATTTCCCCTGTGGTAATTTCTTGACAAACCTGTTCAACCACTCGGTCAGTTATATACTCCATCACCACGGGTTGTAGAGTGAAAAGTGCAGCACTCTTCTCAATAAGCGTAGGCGTAGCCTTGTCGATCAGACATCGCCGTCGTAGCGACTCTAGCGCCTCCAGTAATTCCCTTTTTGGCAATGGACGTACAATATCATCTAATAACTCATCCAGGGAAACTAACTCACGCTTGATTGCTAGCCAGTACATGATTTCTTTTTCTGGTTCTGACAAGCGCTCAAACTGCTGATCTAATAAATTACGGGTGTCACCAAAAATTATCTCACCTTCATTGAGAAAGGTAGCGATATTACCGCCAAATAACTCCCGAATTGGCTCAGAGACTAGCTTGAATGCTAAGGGATTACCTGAATATTTCTCAACCAGCTTTTTCCATTCTTTCTCTGACCCAGACAAGCCTTTATCCTTGAGAATTTCTTGCCCTTCTGTTTGTCCCAAGCCTGCTAATGATAGCGATCTGACTGGTGATCCTTCTCCTTCCAGAGGTGCCAATTCTTTCGGTTTTTCACGACTCGTCAGCACCAAGCAACTTATATGAGGTTCTTCCCCCACTCGTCTGAAGAGATCGCCATAACCCTCATATCCCTGTGTGTAGTGTCCGGCGCGATCGCCTCCAAGCATAATCGTCTCAGCATTATCCAGTACCAAAAGACTGCGGCACTTACGTAAATATTGAATCAGCAGCGTTATTCTACCGTCTACGGTTTCTGGTAAATCAATTTCCGTCTGATCAGACAAAAACCGGATTAAGTTCGCCAAGAGTTCTTTTACAGGTGGGGCATTGCGGAGACTTCGCCAAATGGAGTACTTGAAATTCTCCTTAACCTCGTCTGTCATCCGTACAGACAAAGTAGTTTTGCCAATTCCTCCCATACCCAATAGTGCTACTAGTCGGCAGTTATCCTTGACAATCCACTGCTTTAGCTTTGACAGTTCTGCTTCCCGTCCGTAGAAAACCGAAATACCAGGTGCTTCGCCCCATTCTTGGCGCCCCTTTGTCATTGGTTCAACAGTATCAGAAGATGCTTGATACTCGGATTCGAGAACCTGCTGTAACTTAACTAGCTTCCCAGGACCACTACCATTGATATTAAATTTCTTGTAAACCTCGCTCAATCTTTTGCGTACCGCTTCGGCACTGATCCCCAGTTCGAGGGCGATCGCAGTTGGCGATTTGTCCTGTACGGCAAGCAACAAAACCTCTTGCTCACTGCCAGACACACCTCGTTTCACAGCTAAAGCTTCCAGAAAGTCTTCGGAAATCAATCCCATACTCACACTTATCGGGACTACAACTCTTATTTTATCTCACTTGGTGAGGTAAAAGTGAGGAAATTATCCGGACATCTTGCATTCATGACCTCTCCCCTAGCCCCTCCCCTACGAGGGGAGGGGAATCTTACTCCCCCTTTCCTACAAGGGAAGGGGGCTGGGGGGTTAGGTTTTTAATGACTGAATCGGTGTTCTAGGATTGGAGTTTGTTACATAATTTTACTAACTTTGCCCTTGATTTTATAACTAAGTTACTTTAAAGTGAGGCTGGGTATCTAAATAAGTAACTTAGTGAGTTTAAAGTTAAGGAAAAGGCTAGAACTGTTAATTCCGAATCTAATCACGACTAAGATACCCTTTTCCCCCTCTTAGCTGGACTCAGGTTCAATAGAATTCCCTAGATTCAATCAACTAAGGGCAAAAACCATGAAAACCAATCTTACAAACGACTATAATCCGCTGTTAAAGTTGGCGTGTAAGGGACTCAAGTATCTTCTGCTGACTCTGCTTGTTCGACTAAGATTCTAATACTGTTAACAATATCGGGCAAGGACTCGCCACGTCCTTGTCTAGTATCAAGGGATAGGTGCAGGAGAATCAGTGTACCCGTGCCAGTGTCATCTAATTGCCGTTCACTAGCAATAGCCAGTTTTTGATGCTGCTTTGCTACAGTAGTCTTGACCTCAACAGCACAGCTTTGAAACTGGAAATCCTGTTGAGTTCCTCTGGGACCAGTCCAGCATTGAAGACCTCTTCGAGAACCCAATTGGGGAATCACAACCTGACGCAAAAACCAGAGTTCGCCATATAGTCCTTGCTGTTCAGTTTTGCTGAGTCCTTCAGGGTTATGTTTTTCTAAGAATGTTTGCCATCGTCGCAGACGGGTTATGAATTCAGCGACAGCGTTTGTTTCATCAGCAAGGGGGACAAGATGATCCACAATGTCCTGTACCAGTGTGGTGAAGATGTCGCTGTATCGTGGATTTGTTAGTATAAGTTGGAGGGTGACATAAGCTTCACTATCGTTTGGTAGAGCAACGCGCCTAACCTCAAAACTGCTAGATTTTGGGAAAACCGTGCCTTTTCCTACTGATGAATGCTTAACCCTTAACATCAATAAGCGCGTATTGCTAGGCAGATCAATCGCTAAAAAAACGTCATATTTCACTTCTGGCAAAATGCGGCGGGAGAGATAACCAGAAGATACTTTTCCGGTATCTTCCTCTAACAACTTCCAGATATCTTGTACTGTCATAGCTGGTCAAGTTGCTCTAAAAAAGTGGTATTTACCCTATACTCAACCTCCTGTTTGATCTTGCTATTCGGGAAGCTAACCACAAAACCAATGATAGGAATTTCAGAGTTTATAATTCCTTCTGGGTCAAGTGGATATAGGAGAAGTAAGCCGTTTTTGGACGGTCGCTTTGAACGTAATATTGGAGGGCTTGGTGTAGAACTCGTTTTTTCTCCCTTCTTTATTCGTCCAGCATTAGTCTCCGCAAGAATTTCTTCACGGGTTTCCTCTGGCAAATCCAGCCATTCATCCGGTGGACTCAGAATACGAGACTTAGAAAGTCGATATTCCTGAGGAAATTTTGATACATTTTTGCGCTGAGTTAAACCAACATTATTACCCGCTATAGGGTAAGTATTTTTAGCTTTATTTTTAGATATTAAAACTACTGTCCATGATACCAATTCATTTACTTGCAAGCGAGGTTTGATGTACGCGACAAGAAGTGAAGTGTTAGCGGCTGGACTTTTATCATGTGATTTATAACCTGAGAAGAATGCAAGTATTTTGTCAGCAGGGACTTGTTCCCAGATATAATTGTGCTGCTCTATTCTGGAACACGTACCAAGATTTACCAGTAACTCTTCAGTAACATCAAAATTTTTCTGATTTATCTGCTCATTCTTGTAAAAAATGGTTGTTTCGCTAAGGTTTATGGCATAAGACAAACTAATAAGAGTGCTTGATCTCATTTTGTTTGTTGCAGTGATGATGACAAGGTTATTAGGATGTGTGCGAACCTTATGTCCGAATTCATCAGGCGTTGCGCCTTCATAAGCCATGCGATCAAACTCTTGCCGTAGTTCTTCACTGGCAACGGCGATGTGTTCATAACGTTCAATCAGATCATTTGTTGTATACAGGCGGCATAGATCGAGATACCCTGGTCTGTAACCGAACCAACGTCCCATCTGCATCAGGGTGTCATACATCTTTGAGGTTCGGAGATAATAACTCACGGTCAGACCTTCCAAGGTTAAACCACGAGAAAGCTTGTTCCCCCCTATGGCAATAACGCTCAGGCTCAGTCCCTTCTTTTTGTATTCTTCGTAGTCTAATACATCCGTAGCAGTACCATTAATTTTCTTGACTTGAATCTTGGATGCAGCATGGTAAAGTAACGAATTTACCTGTTCCCAAGATATACTATTAATTTCATCCCAAGGTACAAGTTCTGGTTTGGAGTGAGCCATAGATTCGCTACTTGGCTTGAAGTCCTCTTTCCATAAACGCTCAAAATCTCTTAATATTTCAGATGATGCATTTCCATCACCAAACTCTAGCCGTCTTCGCAGGTAAGTTAGCTCTTCTTGTACTTGATCTGCTACCTTTTCCTGCACATCTGTAAAAAGGGTGACATGCACTAGCATGGAGTTATGTTCTTTCTCCTGTCCTCGCGCCATCCTCACAGCACAGGAAAGAATAAATGCCCTGATGGCCTTTCTGAGAGTCCCCGGAAGTTCTCCAGGAATGTGGTCTTTTTTGTGTTTATCTGGCATCCATTCTTTTTCATCATCTACTGACCTGATTAGTGGCAGACGTTCTACCTCATCTAAACCTATAGTTGGATCAGCATCTAGTCCAAATACTTTGGATGGTCCCACGTAATGTGACGGCGTAGGCAGATTAATAATGAAACTGCGAGGGAACAAATCCTCTCCCTCGCTGGAAGTTCTTGCCTTTGGGTGTATAAATATGTTGGCAAATGGCGTCGCAGTATAACCTACATAAGCGCTTTGCTCAAAACAGTAAAGTAATTTTCTAATAAGTGTATTGATTTTTGTCGGATCATGATCTTCTAAGATATTGCCATTCTCATCTAATATTAGAGGATTAGTATCTATTGATGCATTATCGGCTTCGTCATCAAGAACAAGTAAAGGAACTCCTCTGACAATACGTCTTCCTGATTTTTCATCCATAACCCCCCTAACGCTTAATGCCCAATTAAAAAGATTATTCAGCACAGATTTGTTTTTCTTCACAACGAGTAGGATGGGAACGCTACCGGGTGTAACTCCAAATTGATTGACTATCTTTCGGTTAAAATCACCCTTTTGATCACTAGTTGTTGCAGAAAAGGCATCAAGCCATTTTCCAGTAGGTATTGTACCGACACCCACCAAAGCACTTTTGTTTTCCTGAGAAGCTCTGTATACCCTCGACGAATCAAATCCGAGAAAACCTTGATCTAGACGAATCTGTGTCTGACTCCGCAAACTATCAGTCAAACCAGTAAGAACAATAATCAGTTTGTATCCTGCATCAACTGCCTTACAAATCAGAGCAGTATAATTGGCTGTTTTCCCAGACTGAACTTGTCCTACAACCATTCCCCGTCGATCCCAAGCACCTGCACGCTTTGGATCTTCAATACGTTCAAGAATATCGTCTGTTTGCTGATCAATGCTATTAATAGTAGCTAGTGACCAGCCCTTTTCCTCTTCTAAATAAAGGATGTAGCGGTTCCAGAAATCCCAATCGATTTCGCTCCGGCGCTGACTCAACCAAGGAATGTGGTCTTCTTGATTATCGAGTATAGTAGCAGTACCAATCGAGATGTTAAAGAGACCTTCTAATTCCCGCACGAGTTTCTCTTCATCAACTTCAACAGCATGACCCTCTGGACTACTTAGCATAGATGTAACAAGTCTAACTTTTTCCTGAAAAATTTCTCTCGTGGGTGTCGGTTCCCCCTTCAACATTATTCGTACTAACTGACGAGCCTTATCATAATCATTCATATCAAGCCTCCTATATTTAGTCGCCTAATCTATCCACCAGTTTTTCAAATTGCTGGAATGGCTCCATAGTAATTAAACGTTTCTTAGCATCCTTCGCAGATAATCCACTTTTAATCAGAGCGTTATAAACTTGCATCATTACCTCTCTAACTTCCTTAGAAGGCACTCCCTCAAAAGGTTGACTATGTTGCTCTGAGTTTTCAGCACTATCGAGCCAAATTTGCTGAACAGGAACAGTCTCTTCAATCAGTCGAAGTAATGCCTTAATAGCCTGACGATGTTCTTTGGGAATATTAAGCGATTCTTTAACTAATGGATGTTCAGGATTAATGGAATAAAAAACCTTGCCATGTTTAACTTTCTTCAGCCAGGTAAAGACATAATTTTCTGAGGACTTCCTGGCAATCACCTTTCCCCGGTGTCTGTATATATCTGCTGCTTTAGAGCGCGTTAGTCGTGCGATGCGCTTGAAGTCTTCCCTTAAAGATGCAGGTGGACGCGCTCTAGACTTTTTTACATCGATATTCCAATCGCTATCCATTGAATTTGGCAGGTCTACCTGGATACGAGCTAGTTTACAATGCTCATTCCTCTGCAAACCTAAACCAAGCCAATCACCTGCTACCAACATCCTCTCATTTCGGTAAATGTAAAAACCCTGTTGAGCATTCCAGCCATTTGGACCCTCAGCTTTTTCATAGGTTTGCGGATCTACTTTTGAATGATGAGGTAAAACATAGGGTTGAACAAACACCCTCTCTCCTTGTAAGTAAAAATTTTCCTCTGGCAACCACTGTGTTGCTTTTTCGTTGATCAGGAATGGGTTCCAAGGATCAATCAGGCGCTCATTAATCCAGATTTGTAACTTATTCTTGCGCTCTAAAAAACGATGAAATACCATTGCCAGATGCTTTTTCACATTTTCAATCATTTCTAGAAAGTGGTTGTGTGCCTTTGTCTCGTCAGTTTTTGTCTCACCTACCACACGATCCATACACTCCCACAGCACCACAGTTCCACTTTCCATTTCATCTATGGAGGCTAGTCGTTTTTCTGAACCTGATGCTGCTGAACGGAGTAACCGCCACTCTCCGGTTTGATTTACATAATCTAAATCCCATCGGCGGGTTACAGGGTTTTTATTAACAGCCTTTGTGCAAACTGTCAACCGCCTACATTGAGACAAAGAAGCCGTCTTGAGTCCTAAACCAAATCTTCCCAAATCATTTGGCTCCCTTTCTTCTAGAGGATTTCGACTGCCTGGACGCATAGCATTAATGAGTTCTGCTTCAGTCATGCCTTTACCGTCATCTCGGATAAAAATGTAAGACTCAGAACCATCCCACTGGAATTTCAGCCAGATATTCTTTGCCCCTGCTGAAATACTGTTATCAATGAGATCGGCGATCGCTGTCTGGATGTTATATCCAAACGCCCGCAATGACTCCAGCATTGCAGGCGCACGGGGTTCAACCAGATCGTATTCGTTGCTAGTCTGCTTACGAAACATGCTGACGATCTACCTAATTGTCATAAAAGGTTGTAACTCCCAATTGACTAAAAAATCTTAGTAGCTATATTTACATAATTCCCACATATTCTGCAAAATTCATCACTTCACACCGCTTTCATCTAAATTTTCAGAGCCAATAACACTAAAATAAGCTGAGTTGAACCACCTTTGAGTGAGTCTCATAGTAAGCTTGTACTTGTTTCACAATAGGCTTAGCGATCGCTTCTGCCAAAAGAGGAGGCACAGAATTCCCAACCAACTCAAACATTCTGGTCATTGGCGCATCAAATACGAAGTGATCTGGGAAACTTTGCAGCCTAGCTGCTTCTCTCACCGAAATACTACGATTTTGTATTGGATGAATATAAGCCAAGCAATCTTTTTTCATGTGAGCAGTCAATGTCCATGCAGGCTTGTTCCAAGGTAAACGCTTATACTTATCATCAAAAATATCCCAACGATAACGTCTCATATTTTCCGGTAAATCTGTGTATTTTCCACCTTGGGCAAGCATGGCAAAACAAATCATATCTATTGGGTTATGAGAGCGACAAATATGATTCATCACACTGTCTGGCGAAGGCATTTTAGTTATTTCTCTTCTCATTTTTTTCTGATACCTAGATTCAGGAGGAACTAGATAATGTTTTTTAGTATCTACTTGATGAAGTCCACTACTTTTACTATGAAAAGGCAGGTATGGGGGGGTAAGTGGTATCAGGTCGCTAATAGCCTCCCCTACTGACACTGGTTTTTGCTTCATTGGCTTAGGAAATTCAAATTCCAAATCTAAGTCTTGACGTACACCAACAATGAAAAGACGTTTCCTAATTTGAGGCACACCATAATCAGAAGCTGTTAGTATTCTATGATGAACTCGATAGCCAGGATAATTCTCTCGGTTTCGTGGTGAACCTAACTCTAGTTCTCTGAGAATATTCGAGAATATTGGTCTGCCAACCAAGCTATCTACATTCTCCAATACGAAAAATAACGGCTGATAAAAATCTAAAAAATAAACAAATTTTTGATATAGAAAATTTCTTGGATCATTTTCAATTTGGATGCCCAATGATCGCATTTTACCCATCCCAACATTGGAGTATACTTGGCAGGGTGGTCCACCGATCAAAATATCAACTTCACCTGGCTTGATCTTCAAATCAGCTAGCTTCATATTACTAATATCCTGAGGTGGAAGCACAAGTTTACAGTTAGGAAAATTTCTATTATGAGTCCTAACCGCATGGGGATTATTATCTATTCCTCCTAAAATTTTACACCCGGCATTTTTAAAACCTAAACTCATACCACCCGCACCACAAAATAAATCAAGTACGGTGGGGAATTTTATTTTTGTGCTGTATACTGCTGAGTTTGATGCTGGCATCCTTGCTGAAATATAGTCTCTTACATATGTTTAATAATTCATTCATTTTAGTGTCAAAATTATGCAAAATCTCCGTTTATTGTAAGGAAAATAAAATTAATATTTTTATATTCTCTAGTCTTTCGATTATAATTGTGAAGTTTCTATGACAAGACCATAAAAAAGCTGTGTCTATAGGAATTGAGAGAAGAGTATTTATATTTATATAGCTATTTTTGATACTTCGCCATATATGTAAAGATTATAAAACACTGCTGACACCCGTAGACCCACAATGGCGTCATCGGAAACCTTGCCGCACAATTGGCAAACTCCAACAACAAGCTTAACTGCTGGTTCTCATACATATCCGTCTACTTATAGTGCCACTTCATCCCGTGACCTGACAAGGCGCTTTCTGATAATCAGCGCAAAAGTGCTATCGGTACGACGTTGAAACCTTGAGCCTACTGCCGACCATCGATATTCTTAATGATGTAGTCCCTTTCAATGGGGACTGTGTTTCCAGCACGCTTGGGGATTGCCAAGCAGAATACACTCAACCTGATCCAGAGGATTATGGCATCGATGCGAACAGGCG
>CAZZVG010000018.1:0-16548 GCA_964657295.1 Iningainema sp.
CGATAAAAAAAGCAGTACATTGAATATCTTGAGATATAGAGGAGAGTTTTTCTCTTCCTAGCCCATAAAGGTTGACTATGTACAACGGCAGATCGCTAAGTGCAATCACGATAATTGCTCCCACTGTACCGAAACGGGAAAATGCCAAAGGTAATCCTAGACCAATAGTCACAAATCCAGCTAGATTACTTTGGGCTGAGTACAAGGGCTTGCCAATTGCTAATAGAGCAGGGTTTATAGTGTAAAACAGTACGGAAAACCATACGCCGCAGCACAGAATTGGCATCATCCACGTTGCTTCGGTATACCTTTTGTCATAAAGTGTGGCGATGACTAGATCGCCAACAGTTGTTAAAACAGCTAATAAAATCGCAAATCCAATCAGCATTAGCCGACGTTGGCGGAGAATCTTGGCTCGGAGATTTGACCGTGAGAGGTCAACTTGGTTGGAAATTACCGGAAAAATGATTTGATAGCTAAGACTTTTGACAATTTCTCGGGGTATGGCTGCCAGGGTATAAGCTATTGTATAGACGCCCAACAGCCGAAAGGAAAGTAGCTTAGCAAGAATTAGGCGATCGGCTTGCTCATTCAAAAACGTCACCCCTGTTGCGACAAACATCCATTTCCCGAAGGACAGAATCTCTTTCACTGCTTGCCGATCCCAAGCGAAGCGATTGGAATATCCTGGTATTAACCACAAATGGCTACCTACCGTTCTGTATATTGAGCCTGCTACTACTCCAAAAGCTAGAGCCCAGATACTTGGACTCAAAGTCGCCCAAACAATTAAGGTAGACAGAGACAATACCTGCACCATCAGACTAAAGAGGGTTAACTTACCCACGTCTATCCGGCGGTGGAGAGTATGTATGGCAGTGGAACCAAATCCATCGACAATTGAGGTCAGTCCTGTGATCGGAACTAACCAGAGAAGGCGCTGATCGTTGTATAACTTTGCAGCTGGCAATGTAATCAGTAAAAGCAACAACCAGAGTCCAAAACCACGAATTACTTGTATTGTCCAGGCAGTATTTAGAAAAGCTGGCTCATCGCCCCGTTTATTGTTGACAATACTTTGAGCAATACCAATATCTGAGAATAAATCGATACCTGCCCTCAGGATATTGACCACAGCCATCAGACCAAAAAACTCTGGGACTAGCAACCTAGTTAGAACCAAATTACTGCCAAATCGCAGCATCTGACTAGAGCCATAACTAATAATTGTCCAGACTGCACCGCGTATGGCAAGCTTTTTCAGAGTTGACATAATTTCTTTTTTGGAGTGAGTCAGAGTAATTTGTAATTGATGTTACGAATTACGAATTATTTGGTCTAGCTAGTTATCGGCAGATGGTAGTTATACTGCACATTTCATCTTGACCTCAGATACACCGTCAGAATTTCAGTCAATAAGATGCCTAAGAAAAGCAAGTTTTCTTAGGTTTTTATCTCAAAGCAATTCCAATTTCTATCGGCTACTTAGTGCTGTAGCTGATATCTAAACTTAATACTTCCTCACAAGATGCAACAATATTCTTTATAAAAAGAAAAACTAATTAATTGTGTGAAGTTTCTCTTTAAATTTACCACATTTTTTTCAAGCTATTGTAAAGATAGAGGAAAAATCATGTGGCAACGACTCCGATTTCATGCACCCTTTAACCTCCGGCGATCAGCAATACTCTGTATATAGGAATCCTAAATTATTGATGAAAAATTTTAAGTAGTGTAGGGGAGCCACAAAGAGTGCGCGGTGAGACAGCCCTGAAGGAGGGTTAGCCCGACCTAGGGGACTGCGAACCCGAAGGGGTTCCCCGCGTTGAGAGGAGTGGTGAGATAGCCCTTGCAGCTTGTTTCACTCCCAATCGGATCTGCGAGCCCGAAGGGCGTTGGGCACTGCCCAACAAATCCGGGTTTTGGTGGGCAGTGCCCACAAGCGCCCGCTCAGGAGTGTAAGTAAAAAAAACAAGGATCTCTTCGCGCAGCGTCTCCCCTTGGGAGAAGGTAAAATCTCGAAAATTGAACAAAATTTTCGCGCGTTTTTGAGCCACCAAGACGCGGGCGCGAGATGTGCCCACCCTACGTATATTTCAAAAATCAAATATGATTCCCAATACTGCAAGGGAGTCGCGAAATTGTAGGTTGGGTTTCGTTCCTCAAACGCCAGTCCCCTAGGTCGGGCTAACCCTCCTTCAGGGCAGGCTCCCCAACCTACTTGAATTTGAGTTTTTAGTTTAACCGAGCAGTATTGATATGATTCCTATATTGTTGTAATTCAAACTTTAAACATCAAACACCAAGCATATATTGTGTCTTGATTTTTTTAGAGGTAATTATATATAATTTTATATCATGGTTTATTTTATTTACTAAATTAAAAATGGGAAAAAATATTTTTCTACAATAAATAATATAAAATTGATTATTAATTTCAAAATTTGTTATATGTCTGTGAGTGAGTTAGTTTCCAACCAATACTATATTTACATAACACCAGAAGAGGGGCTAATCCCTTGGGATATATATGATCCCCATCCAGCTAACTGTGGCTTTGTTGCTTATTTCGGTAAAGTATTCCAAGCTGTAGAAAAGAGCTTGACAAAAAGCGGTTTAACATTTTATGTAACCATGACGGAAATGCATGAACTTCCATCATATGCAGAAAATGTGATTGTTGTCATGCTAGGAGACGAATTGTGTCGCGTACCAAAGTATTTTCACAAGGTAGGAGCTATATTCAAGTGCTATGGCACGAACCAAATACTCGGATGTAATCCTTTGCTCAAGCCTTCTTATCTCAATTGGGTGACGACAATTCAATTTTTAAGAAACTGGGTTTCACGCCTGCCTTGGATAATCAATTATCAGTTTCACAAGTTTAAAAGCTGGCTACGGGGCACAGGTAAAACGATCCCCATTTACGATATCCCTTTGGGGTACTACAACTCAGAAGATCTGCCCATAAAGAATATGGAAGAACGCCTTTATGACGTTTTTTTTGCTGGGAGTGCAGTACATGTACGTTATCCCATATGGTCTTTGCAGTACTGGTTGAGAACTCCAAAAACTGTTTCTCGGGAACAAATGCGAGCAAGTTTAGATAGTTTTCAGGAAAAACATTCTGAGTTTACAGTTGAATCTTCCATCACTCCAGCATTTGGTGCTGGAGGTAATAGTGAAGCTGCTAACAGCTATAACGAAAGAATGATGAACACGAAAATATGTCTTGCTCCCAGAGGAACTTCCTTTGAGACTTATCGCTTTTTTGAGGCAATAAGATATGGTTGCATCGTTGTGACAGAAGCTTTGCCTTCACGGTGGTTTTATGATGGTTCTCCTGGTATTCAAATAAAAGATTGGCGGGATCTGGAAGGTACATTGGAAAAGCTGCTCAAAAACCAGCAACTTATAGAAGAAATACACCAACAATCATTGAGTTGGTGGGAGACAAAATGTTCGGAAGCTGTTGTTGGTGAGTATATTGCCGAAAAATTGAACTCAATCTAACTAATTTAGGCGGTAGCGACCAATACCAAGTAGACGGCGAGTGTGACGAACCCCAGCATCTAACACAGCTAGGGGGAACCCTTGCAGAGTGGGATGATCTGCTGACAGTGCTGCGAAAAGCCGTGCGGGGGTGCTCAAGACATCCATCCAAGGTGCGTCTTCCCTGATCGGCTCCCGGTATTGGCGGGCGATTGATGTATAAGGAGAGAGTTCTAGGTGCAGGCGATCGTAATACTGGCGCAGGCGCTTTTTGAGCGGCGCGTTAGAACTCCAGATCGCCCCAGGAGTTGGAGCCATCTCCCAAGGTTTGGGACCCATCGAGTGGATTAACGCTGGTAGACCTTGACCTTTCAGGAGGCTCTGTAGTCGTTCGGCGGGGGTGTAGCCTGCAGGACCATGACATTGGGCGATATCGATCCCCCGCGCCAGCATCTCTACAGGAACTTGAGAAAATTCTACAGAACCTAAAAGGGCTGTGAGTACTTCTTGATCACTGAGCATGTGCAATGAACGTTCGTAGTATGGCTGGCGCTGAGCTTGAATGTAAGTTGGATCATTGAGCATTGTTCGCCAAGCTTTCAGGAGTTCTGTGTGCCGAGGAGTCACTCGCACGATTCCTGTATTTGCCGTCGTGGGTAGAGTTCGACCTGGTTTAAGTCCCCAAGCAACGGTTCGATGGGTTCCCCCTTGATGCTGTCCCCAGTAATCCTCTTGGTTGACAACCAAGATATCTTCGTTAAGGTGTTCTAAGCGCTGGCGAAAATCCCGATTGACGATAATGTCCGAGTCAATCCAAACTACGTTGGGATGACCTTCGTTGAGATGGCGCAGCAAAATAGTCGGCTTCACGTTCCAACCAGATACGCCTAAATCGTCGTCAGCAATAAGCTTTGCATTAGGTAGGACTTCAGCCCAACGGCGAAAGGAGGTAGGGGGTTGGGGACTGCTGATGATAACGGGAAGGTCTGGGCAATGGCGTGCCAGACTTAACACAGTGAGCTTCAGCCCGATGAGGTACTCGGGACGATCCTCGTAGATGCATACGATCATGATTCGAGTCTCAGAAGAAGAGTTCCTTTACCTGTTGCAGATGCAAAAGAACTGCATCTACAGTTTATAGAACTAGGTAGCTTAAATCTTTTTGCTCTTAAATAGTAAGCTTCAAGCTTAACTGTACCACTACACGCAAGAAGAACTCAACGTTTCAATCCCCTTGCTAAGAAGTAGCTAATTTTAACTCCTATTAGCTGATATGACAGGGAAAATCTGTAAAAATATCTGTTGTCTTTATACTATCTTCATAAACACTTTTATAAAAATTTATATTTTAATAAAAATAAAATTAAATAATAATCTCTAGATAATGTAAAATAGAACTGAGTTGAAGAAAACGTTGACAATGTATTTATTAAGTCAACAACCTTCTAGGCAAATTGTTGACGCTAAATTTTGGTAAAAGTAGAAGAGTAAAACCAATGGCTGCGTCTTTGAGATTTTGATTTTAATGTTATATATGATACACAAAATAGACAAAGCTGTGTTCACAAATGTGTTGATTGTAATGTAATGGGATCAAAGCCTGTTAACTGTTTGAATGCAACTTAGTATTAGCAGGTTAAGAATTTGAACTAAACTTTTTCTGGTAATGATGCCTAATTCAGGAGCCTAGATTTAGAGGGGTGTATGATGGCTGAAAATTCTCTGATCACTTTTGTGTGCTGCATAGAGTCCGGACCGCTTGAAGCACAAACCTTGCGAATGATAGAAAGCTTGCGTCGGTGGGGAGGAAAGTTTGCCAATGCACCCATATTGGCAGTAAATCCTCGCTTTGGTCCTCCTCTTTCTAAAAAGACATTTCAGTTACTTGAAAAGTTAGGTGTAGAGTACATTCGATATCAACCAAAAAGGAGGTATTCCTGGTATCCTCTGATTAATAAGCCTTTAGCATTAGTTGCTGCAGAAGAACACAGCACATCAGAATTTATTGGCTGGCTAGACAGTGATATTGTGATCGTCGGTGAACCAGAGAAACTCATCCCATATGAAACTGAAGATTTTCTTTGCTGCGCCACAGATAAAAACATTGGGACTACAGGAGTCAATGATTCTCAGGATGCTTTCTGGAGAGAGGTTTGTAAAATTGTTGGCTTGGATATTGAAAGTATTCCTTGGATAAAGACAGAGGTTCAAGGAGAAAAAATTCGTCTTTACTGGAATAGTGGGGTTATTGTTTATCGTCGTTCGGTAAACTTCGCCAAAAATTACCTTCAAGTTTGTACTGATATTCTTGATGCTTGTGTAACCAATCACAGTTCTGGAATTTTCTTTCATGAACAGGTGTCTTTGGGCTTAGCTATGGTCAAAATGGGTCTATCATGGCGATCGCTGCCTTACTCTCACAACTATGGCATGGGCAATAATCTGCCCAAAGATGCCTACAATCAAGAAGAACTCAGATCCGCCAAAATAATCCACTACCATGATGCTATGTGGCCTGGGTACTGGGACACATTCGTAGAATGTCTTAGTGAAAGTCATCCACCTGTAGCTGAATGGCTGACCTCTCTCGGTCCGATGAAGAAAAATGAAGCTCCTCTTCAGTGGTATGCTACGGGAAAGTTACTTCACTCCATCAGGTCGCGGCAAAAGTTGGCTTATATCAAATCCTGTAGAGTGATTTAATCAAATTTGAATCAGAAGCATGTCAGTTTTGCAGAAATTATAGTTTGAGGTCAATTTACAAAGTTGACATGCTCCCTTTGAATCAAATGTTTTCTGGTAATAATACTTAATTTAGAAACTTACATTTGTAGGGGTGTATCATGGCTGAAAATGCTCAGATCGCTTTTGTGTGCTGCATTGAGTCAGGATGGCTGGAAGCGCAAACCGTGCGGATGATAGAAAGCCTGCGCCGATGGGGAGGAAAGTTTGCTGATGCACCAATATTTGCAGTGACTCCTCGCTTTGGACCTCCTCTTGCCAAGAAGACACACCAGTTCTTTAAAAATTTTGGTGTAGAGTACATTCGCTGTCAATCAAAAACTAGCTACTCCTGGTATCCTCTTCTGAATAAGCCTTTGGCATTAGTTGCTGCAGAAGAACACAGCACATCAGAATGTATTGGCTGGCTAGACAGCGATCTAATCATCGTGAACGAACCAGACCAACTCACCCTCCACCAAGAGGAAAGTTTTCTCGTTTGCGGGTCTGACAAAAATATTGCCACTACAGGTCCAGAAGACCCTAATGAAGCTTATTGGCAGGAGGTTTGCAAACGTGTAGCCATAGATATTGACGCTCTCCCGTGGAATAATACAGAACCGGAAGGAGTGCCTGTACGTCTGTATTGGAACAGTGGCGTCTTTGTTTATCGTCGTTCGCTAAACTTTGCCAAAAATTACCTTCAAGTTTGTACTGATATTCTTAATGCTTGTGTAAGCAATCACAGCGAAGGAATCTTCTTTCATGAGCAGATGTCTCTGGGCTTAGCCATGAACAAAATGGGTCTATCATGGCGATCGTTGCCTTACTCTCACAACTTTGCTATGGGCAGTAAGATGCCTAAAGATGAGTACACTGAAGAAAAACTCAGGGCAGCCAAGATAATTCACTACCATGATTGTATGTGGCCCGGGTTCTGGGACACATTTGTAGAATGTCTTAGTAAAAGCCATCCACCTGTAGCTGATTGGCTGACCTCTATCGGTCCAATGAAAAATGAAGCTACTCTTTCGTCGCGTGCGATTAAAAAAGTACTTGAATCTACAAGGTCACGGAAAAAGTTGGCTTACATGAACTCCTGTAGAGTGCTTTAATCAAAATTTCGGCGTTGCTGAATCGGAGTATGAATTGACATTTTTCGAGATGATTAAACAACGATTTTTTGCGCCTTTGCGTGAGGCTAATTCATACTTTAAATCAGCAACGCCAAAATTTCACAGCGATCGCAAGTAAAGCAGACTGAAAGGTAAAGCTCTCCTAAGGGCATGGGATGCAAATAAGAAAGAATTTTCCTTTGACCTGTGGGTTTAATTGTTGAGTAAAGTTATGAAACAACTAATTAAAAGTTACTTAAGTTCGTTCCCCTTCGTCTATAGGGTCATACAAAATCTCAGGTACGGTTTAACAAATTTTAGAGGCGGTGCAGCACCGAATACATGTCTAAAGCTTTTTCCTGATGTTGTCCAGATTGATACAGATAGGCTAAATCGAGTTGTTGGATTCTTGAATACTCGAAATCAGGTAAACTTTGTCCAGATTGGATCTAATGACGGTAAGCAAGATGATCCATTATATCGGTACATATCCAGCACAGATACCTGGCAAGGCGTCCTTGTGGAGCCTGTAAGATACTTGTTTGAACGTTTAAAGCAAAACTACGCTAACAGGTCTAAATTACAGTTCGACAATTCCTTAATATCTGACAATCGGACAGAGCAATACTTCTACTATGTTTGTCCAGAAGCAAAAGACTCTCTTCCAAATCTACCTTGTTGGTACGAGGAGATTGGCTCATTCAACGAGAAGCATATTATAAATCTTTTGGGTGAGCAAATATTACCCTACATCAAAAAAGAGACTTTAACCTCAATCACACTACATGATCTATTCACCAAGCATGGCATTAAAGCTTTAGATCTGTTGCATATCGATACAGAAGGACATGATTATCAAATTATCAAACAGTTAAATTTTTCTCAGATTTGTCCTTTAATAATCCTACTAGAGTACAAACACCTTACTTATTGGGAAACCTTTAAACTGGTGAAGAAGTTAGAAAAACGTTACAGAATTTTCGCAGATGAGTATGATCTTGTTGCAGTTGATTTGAACTCTGTCCAACAAGTTGCTAAATACAGCGAATGACATGGCATTAAAGAGTCATTTTAGCAAAGTTTTGAAGGAAAGGGAAGGTAAAAGTATGATGAAAAAATCTTTACAAACTTTATTAGAAAAACTGGGCTATCGGGTGAAGAAAACACAACACTGGCCCCAGGGAACTGATAAACAACTTTATAGCTTTGACTCAAAATATTTTTTGCCAATTGAAGTCATATTTGATGTAGGGGCTAATATAGGTCAAACCTCAACTGAGTTTTCACATAATTTTCCTCAAGCCAAAATATTTGCTTTTGAGCCAATCGCCATGACGTTTGAACAACTCAAAGAAAATACAAAAAAAATACCTAACGTTAACTGCTTCCAAATAGCTTTAGGTTCTGAAGCCGGAAAGTCTGTAGTGCATTTAACTCCAGATTCCGAAATGAATTCTTTGTTGCCAGATATAAACAAACCAATAACAAATGACTCAAATTTGGAGGAAGTTACCGTCAAAACAATAGACAACTTTTGTCAACAAAACAATATTCAGAAAATTGACATCTTAAAAACTGACACTGAAGGCTTTGATTTAAACGTTATTAAGGGAGCCGAAAGTTTTTTAAAAGCAGGCAACATCTCATTTATATTTTCTGAGGTTGGTTTCAATTCATTAGATAAGCGTCACACAAATTTCTTTGAATTGAAGTGTTATTTAGAAGAATTAGGTTTTGAGTTTTTAGGTTTTTATGAACTCAAATATGAACCAAAACATGGAGAACTAATTTTAGGTAATGCTCTTTTTATTAATGGGAATTTGAAACAAACTCGCGGACGCTGGGTTGGTAAATTGTGATGAGTAAAATGCTGCGCCGCGAATTTTTCCGTCTCAGCTATTTTTCAACTTGCTAGTTTGCCTTGTTTGCTTTACAGAAAGAACAACTGTAATAAATAAAACCCAATATATGTTAGCTACACGCATCAGGTAACTCTCCGTCAAGTTGTTCATTATCAGAAAGATGAGAAATGCCAGAGGCCACCTGTCCTCTGGATTTTTAGTCGCGTAAGCTAGTTTTAATGCTCGAATAAAAGCTGTGAAAAAAATAATTATAAAAAGCAATAAACCTATAAAACCAAGATCAAGTGCGCAATCCAAAAAGCCATTGTGAGCATGAGGTAGGCGAAGACCATGCCCAAGCAACTGACCTGCTGCTAGTGCATCCTGATTTTCTGGTAACCAGAATGCACCACGACCATAACCGAACAAGGGTCTTTCCTCAAGTTTAGATAGAACAAAACTCCAGATTACTGTCCGTCCAGTTAACGTGGGATCTCTTCCCAATTTAGTTATGAAAGATGCCCAATTACTCATAAGTAATAATCCCCCACCTCCAAGGACAAGAAGTGCAATGTTTAAAAAAGATACGGTGATTCTTCCCTGCCACTTAAATTTCCCGTATAAAAATAAAATGAATACAAGAAGGAAAGAGAGAATAACGGAAGTTTTGGAAGTAGAAAGTAGCATCATCAACAACGTTAGACCAACACCTGCCCACTTATAGAAACGCTGCCGTAGGTTGTCGGTGGGCATGAAAAAAAATGCTAATGAGCCTAAAAGCATCATGCTACCTAAGACATTTTTATGGTCGTAGATTCCTCTCCACGCTCCTGGATGATCATCTTTATGTATAGCAATAGCAGGCATTGCTATTGCGAAAAATGTACTTACAAAAGCTGCTACGGCAATTGTCCAAGCAACTAGTTTTACTTGCTCTTTTAAGCTGAAACGAGTAGCAAAATATAAAGCAAACGAGGCCATTTGCAACACTTCACGGTTATCTTTAAATGTTTGTAATGGAAAATCTGACCAGAGAAATGATAGCCAGCCGATTGCTGTCAATATCCAGAGTAACTTATGCCGATTTGCTATACGTAGGGCGCTTTTCCAGTTAAGTCCAATTAAAAGGCAGGCAGTTCCCCAAATAAAATATCTGATTCCTGTTGTAACGAAGCCTGGAATTAACGGACCTGTGGGTAAGGTTAAGCCTATGTCGAAGGCTCTTGTAAAGAAAAATAATCCTAGAATTGCAAAGCTTTTTTCAGCAAGCTCTACATGTACTTTCTTCATAAAATTGGCAGAAGTTCAGATTGGTTTAATCGCTCAAATATGAAATACAAAAATTTATCTCAATTCTATATAGCAATCCTAAATCATTTGGGAAGGCCTACTTTGTATGTAAGCCTCGCAACAATTCCTGATTCCTGAGTTCGGAGGAGTCAGCCGCAGATTTTCCCGACTCAATTGTGAGCAGGATAGTTTTAAGGGCTGCTCCCCAACTTTTACTAGTGTCGTAAAATTGCTCTTGCGCTATACGGCAAGCCTGTCTCTTTTGTTCATAAAGTTGGCGATCGCCATATAACGCTAGCAACGCATCACCATAAGCCTTAACATCATTGGGAGGAACCTCGACGACAGCATCCCGAACATAAGACAAAGCTGGACAGACTGCTGAGGTAACAACCGGACGACCTGACAAAATACTTTCACAAACAACCCGATTGAAACCCTCGATAAACTCTGTTCTCGTGGGTACAATCACAACGTGCGATCGACTAAACATTTCCCGCATTTGGGGCTTGTTCAAATATCCATGACAAATAAACGAACCATCAACTATCGCAAGCTTAGCAGCCAGACGCAAAGACTCTAGTGCCGAACCTTCACCACAGATATCGAAAATAATATCTTGTCTACCCTCAATTGCAAAACGCTTCGCAACCTCTAACAAGTCAAACACGCCCTTATTTTGCTCAACCCGACCTGCAAATAGAACCCAGAAGGGCGACCTAGCAGGCGATGGTTCAGCCAAGTTGGCAAAGTCTGCTCGACGATAAGTAGAAAAGAATTCAAAAATCGGTTGATGTTTACCCGCCGTCAACTGAGAAATTTGCTCAGCGATCTCCTGCGATGCCACTAGTATTGCCTTGCAATCAGAAGCAAACAAATGACGCGAGAGTGTCAAATTTAGTTTATCTACTAAACGTGGAGGCAGATACTTGCACCACAGCATACAATGCAGCGATGGAATAACTTTTAGCCCTAGCCAGCAAAATAAAGACAAAACAAACCAATATGTTGTACCGCTATCTGCAACCACAACATTGGCTCGAAAGCGCATTGCAGAAGCCAGTAAGCTCAATCCCGACCAAATTTGTCTTAAGTGATACAAGACTCCTGATGCTTTGGGTAATGGAATTGGACGACGCTCAACCATAAATCGCTCGTCTTGCAAAAATTCCTTCTTGTGAGACTGGGCGATTACATAACCCTTTGCATCTAGAGTTCTGCAAACCTCATAAAACTGACTTGAAAAAGTAACCGATACTTGTGAAGGCGCATCTTGGTCTTTAATCCAATAATTATAAGCTTCGATAACGTCTTCAGGACCGACCGCATAAAGAATCCGAAGGGGTTTAGACATGTTGAACCTTTGAGGAATTGATGATTTTTGCAGGTATGCCAACTGCTGTTGCTCCCGCAGGAACATCGCAGAGAACTACAGCATTAGCACCAATATTTGCACCATGTCCAATAGTGACGTTGCCAAAAATTTTCGCACCAGCACCAACATTGACACATTTACCCAACTTCGGTGCATCAAAAGGACGATCTAGATAACGGTTTCCTAAAGTAACGCCTTGGCGAATAATACTGTCATCGCCAATCGTACAATCCCCGTGAATCACGATCGCTCCTTGGTGTTCAATAACCACACGGCGACCAAGTTGAACAGTGTAAGGCAGTTCGATCCCATAAGTGTTGCGAACTTTGCGATATAACATCCGATAGAAGATGCTGAAAGGTGCCCGAAGTAGCTTGGATTGAATCTTCATTCTCCAAACTCCAAAACGTAGAACTGCTACTGCTCGAAATCCAGGCTTAGTCCAATCTTGTCCGTGAGCAATCCAATCTTCTTTGATCTGCTGCCAAAGACTTAAAGCCGGAACTTCCGCTTCAGTTGCATTTGCTGTCAACTCCAGTTTTGCATCCATAATTTATTTGGGCGAGGTGGGAGTAAAGATCACATTAACTAGCTGTTCTGGACGATGGCACAGTCTTTATGTCAACACTAGGTTCAGTTCGGGGGCTGTTGTAGTAAAAGTAGTTATCAGGCTCCTGTTTTACATTTACACCATTGGCAACGATTCCTAAAATGTTAGCCTCAGAACGTGCTAGTAGAGACTTAGCGGCAGTAGCACTAGTTAAATTTACAACACCAGGTTGAACTACAATTAAGACTCCATCCACCATGTTGCCCAAAACGGCTGCATCAGCAGTTCCAACTAGGGGGGGAGTATCAATTACAATGCAGTCATAATTTTGAGACAACATCTCAATGAAAGAGGTCATGCGCTCTGTATCAATCAATGCCAATGGATTAGGAGGCATAACTCCAGTAGTGAGTACAAACAAGTTGGTTGTGACTGTTTGCACCGCTGTGGAAAATTCATTCTCACCAACCATGACGTTAGTTAAACCGACTGAGTTTATTAGACCCCAAAGGTGATGTTGACATGGCTGACGCATATCTGCATCCACTAACAAAACTCGTCGTCCTGCTTGAGCCATGACTGCAGCTAAATTAGCAGCAACTTCTGATTTCCCCTCTCCAGGTACAGAACTTGTTACCACAATTGTGCGAACTTTTTTATCTAAGCTAATAAACTTTAGATTTGCTTGAAGCATTTGGTATGCTTCATGAATCACCGAGCGAGGAGTGGTTGCAACAATAACTCGAGGAGAGACTCCATCTAAGCTCGGATCTAGAGGAGTCGATGTATTATCGGTTTTAAAGCTAGGAATTAGCCCTAGCAAAGTATAGCCGAAAAGTTCCTCTGCTTCTTTAGCCGTCTTCACTCTTCTGTCAATTAAATCAACAAAAAAGGCAGCTGCCACTCCGAGTAGTAACCCAGCAAGTCCGCCGCCTACTGTGATCCCAAGCTTCTTTTTCATGGCGGCTGGGCTGCTGTAGACCTTAGCATATTCAAGTACGCGGGCATTCCCAACAGTTTGATTTTCTGCTATGTTGATTTCCTGTTGTCTGGTCAAAAGGTTTTCGTAACTTTTTTGTGCAACTGATAAACTTCGCTCTAGTTCTCCTTGCTTTTTCTCTAAGTTTGGGAGAACATTAGCTCTCTGCTTATAATACTCCTTAAGTTTAGATAAAGATTCTATTTTTTTTTGTAGACCCAAGCATTCTGACTCTAACTTCACAAACGCTGAAGTTAGGTCTTGCTTGAGCTGCCCCATCTGCAACTTTCCCGAGGCAATTTTTGCTTGAGATCCTAAAGCCTGGGAGGTTTGTGCCTGCAATAAAGAATTTAAATTTGCTTCTTCGCTCTTGAGTTTAATGATAGATGGATGTGCTTCTGTCAAGAAGGCTCTTTGAGCTGCTAGCTGCGTTTGCACCTTTTGCAGTTCACCTAAAACCACCTTGACACCAGATGCTTGGCTTAGAGAAGCAAT
This sequence comes from Iningainema sp., assembly GCA_964657295.1. Classification (GTDB taxonomy): domain Bacteria; phylum Cyanobacteriota; class Cyanobacteriia; order Cyanobacteriales; family Nostocaceae; genus Rhizonema. Next base: position 13,859 of record CAZZVG010000018.1, read on the forward strand.
ATCTACAGCTTTATCTTTAGGCAAATTTAGTTGACGACGTATTTCTGTTTCCTGAGCGCTTAAATTTGCTAGTAGAGACTGAGAATTGTTTAATTCTTCATCTAAACTGATGAGAGTTTTAACTGTGCCGCTTGTCTCTTCTTTGAGTTCAATAACCTTATTTTGAGCCTTAAACTGACGTAGATACTCTGCTATCTGGTCTAATTCTGCTTTAGCCCGTGGCAATTGTTTTTCAATAAATGAACCTGCTGCTGTAGCTTCAGCCCGATTAGACACAATGTTATTCGCCATGTAAGATTTCATTACCTGATTGACTACTGTTTTAGCCAATTGAGGATCTTCAGATACGAAAGCCACTTTGAGTACATCAGCGCCTACAACTGTATCAGCCTTTATTGCAATTGAGTCTGGATTGAGAGGATTACCATTTTTATCTTTTAGCTTAAGAGTCTTTATCACCTCTTGGATGATCGGCACAGATTGTACAAGTAAAGCTTGTGTGTCTAGAGGGTTAGCCTCACGCTTAAGGGATTCAAGATCCCCTATTTTTTCTCCAAATCCTGTGAGAGATGAGGTTCTGTTTATTTGGAAAAGAAGTTTTCCACTCGCTTCGTATGCTGGTTTTTCCATAAACAAACTCAGCCCAGCTAACCCTACAAACGCTGCAAACACTCCAGATGCTACCAGCCACCGGCGTTTTAGAACTAGCCAATACTTTTGAACATCTATATCTTCGGAATTGCCTTTGGTATCCATACAAGGTGCCTAGTGGTAGAATGCGTATTAGAAGTCAAAAATCGATTTATCAGAGGATAATTTCTACATTTTCCTCATACTCTTTATCAAAGACCTGAGGCTCGTAACCTCACGGCGACTAACTATTGTCCAGGGATTTTTGTAAAGCTGAAACCGTTGTTGAAAAATTAAGCAGAAGAACGGGATGGCATCCAACAGATACCTCTTCCAAAGCCGCTTAGGTTCACTTAAAAGCCTGTAGAGCCACTCAAGACCAACCTCACTCATCCACTTTGGCGAACGTTTGATATGATCTGCCTCAAAGTTAATTGTTGCACCAATAGCCAGGAATATCTTGATATTCTTTAACTGGTTTCTATACTTTGCAATCCACATTTCCTGCTTAGGAGCACCTACACCAATTGCTAGAACTGTAGCACCAGAAGAGTTAACGAGCTTAATAATTTTTTGACACTCATCCTCTTTCTTTTCAAAGCCAAAGGAGGGCGAATATGCTGCTACAATGATATTTCTACCGATCTTGGAATTAATTTTCCGCTGAGCTGTCTTAACTACTTCCTCTTCCCCACCTAGCAAAAAGATTTTAATGTTTTCATCATGCTGGTAATGAGTGTAAAAAGCCGGAAACAAATCTGATCCAGAAATTTTCTCCTGTATAGGTGTACCCAAAAAACTTGATACATACATCAAGACTTTGCTATCGCAAACTTTGTAGTCCGCTTCTTGGTAGACATCGTAAAAATCTTGATTTCTCTGCAATTTCATCACATGGTCCACGTTAGGGGTAAAGACAACCCCACCCCTTCGTAGCTTTTCTAACAACTCGACCAATGTGATGTCATGGATGGTCAAATTCAGTAAATTAACTTGTCTCATACCGCTACCAAAAAAAGTGTTCCTAAGAATGTAAGGTGTTTTTAGTGACCAGCTAAATCATCTACACTTAGGGCGCTGCTGAATTTAATTTCCGGTAATGCAGCAGAAGTTTAAACCTTTGAGTAACAAAGGTTTGCTGATGTAGTCAAGTCACATTATGCCTTAAAGCCGCAAACTTTTGATGTCTGCACTCTTAATCCTTCTAAAACAATCGCTAAAAATACTGTTGCCCCTTGATTCACTGCGGTTCCGCGCAGATTTCGTTTTTTTTGACCTGACAAAGGTTCCTAGGTCTTTGAGTTACGTAACTTCAAGTATAAAGCTATCAAGAAATCCATCCGCAGCTCAAGCCTACCCTACCGTTTCAACCCAATTAATAATCAGTATTACATCATTTAGGAATGAAGTTTTCTTTGAGTCTCAAGTCAAGACGCCAAGACAAGGGCAGCACGTTGGGGAGCCAGCGCTGCCCTCGTCTTTGCGTAAGCTTTTCATACCGTAAATCAGCAACACCCTTTTGCCTATGTATAAAGTCTAGTGTTTTTATTGACATTTTGTCGATGCACTGCAATGATAACATTCCACGATTATTTTTCCACCTAATTTATACTTCCATTCTGTTACATTACATGGTGTAGTAGACTACAGAGTCCTGAAATTTTTTAGCATTGGATAGTCCTGGGTTATAATTGTTGCTATACACATTAGATTATTTTGCCTACAGAATTTAATATACATATATTCATAATGATTTAAAACAGCTATTGTGAAGTTAAGATGTAGAAATGCGAAACATTTCTTAAAGAAGCTGTAAAGTTCGAGGGGAAATCCTGATAGACCAACAAAAACCTAGAACTAACTTCATGTAACCGAAAACGGATGCTTCTATTGCATCCGTATGGTAGTATGTCCCAGCATAAAGTTACGCTCGTACAGCAACAATCAAGCTAGTTACTAATTGCGATTAATTCACTTTTAACTTGCTTAATGATTAGCAGTTTTCAATTAGACATCTCCAGAAATTAATTATTCGTTGTCTGAAACCCTTGTAGAGACGT
>CAZZVG010000019.1:0-1374 GCA_964657295.1 Iningainema sp.
ATCCGTGTGCTGCCAATATTATTCTATCAAAAACTGGCGCGAGTTTAAACTAGCTGTACATTCACTAATTATTTGTCAATTTAACAACTTCTTGTCAAAATACGTGCAAATGACTGAAATCCTGCTGTAATCACGGATCTGGCAGGTTTTTAATGATTAAACTTCTCACAACCACCGTTAAATGCGATTAACAAATTAGACGTCTAATCCTTGTAATTTAACAATTTAAGTGTCACTTTGCAGAAACAAGGAAAATTACTGAGTTTAAGAAAACTTAACAGATTAAATATCACTATGTCTGGATAGAATATACATGTATGTTGCAATTAAACAAATATGTATATGCAGGACGCTCACTCTTGTAAAACACCTGCAAACTCAAATAGCAATCTCACCGAAGCAGAAGATTTTAAGCGGACGGTGGAAATTTGGGAGAAGAAGGTTTTGCAATTGCCTGTTGCTTCCAATCTTTCCACTAAGACGATGCTGAAAACTTTGGGAGAAGCAACGGGCGGTTTATACAGCGGTTCTGAAGGAGAGGTGCGCCGTAGCAATACGGACATCGACTCTAACTGGGTTATAATATTGATATCTCACACCCGCGCCTACCCATGAACGAACAGCGCCAGCAAGCTTATCTCGATTTGATTGAAAGACTGCTGAAGTGTCCGAGTGAGGAAGAAGCAGAGATTTTACAGGCTAACCAAGATTTACTTGATGCTGACTTCTTGCAGATGCTGGAAGCTGCGGCGGAACAGCAGGGAGATGAAAATACAGCGAGTTGGTTGAGAAATCTGGCAAATCAGTTGAGGGAAGCGTTGAATTTATCCTCACCAACTTCTGCGAAGATTTCAGAAGAGGATTTACAAGCGCATCTGCAATTTTTGGAGAAGGTACTACAAGCAACAGCAGAAAGCAACGGTGATGCGCGGTTAGTTTACCCGTTACTGCTAGAAAACACACAATATCTCAATCTGAATTTAGCAGAAGTTTTGCGGCGTTGGGCGACAAATACGCTGGCGGAAGTGAAGACAGATGAAGCACAATCCATCGCCGTAGATATTGTCAATTTTAGTAATCGAATTCAGGAATTTCCCTTGGGTGACAAAGCCAGTAACATGGAAATAGCGATTGCTGGTTATGAAGTCGTGTCAATCTTGTTCACCCGCGATGCCTTCCTGCAACAATGGGCGATGACGCAAAATAATCTGGGGAATGCTTACAGTGACAGAATATTCGGGGAGAAAGCACAGAATATAGAATTGGCGATCGCATCTTACACGAGTGCTTTGGAAGTTTACACCCGCCAAGCGTTTCCCCAAGATTGGGCGATAACGCAAAATAATCTGGGGGCTGCTTACTGGGACAGAATCT
>CAZZVG010000019.1:1474-16437 GCA_964657295.1 Iningainema sp.
GCATCTTACACGAATGCTTTGGAAGTAAGAACCAAGGACGCCTTCCCGCAAGATTGGGCGATAACGCAAAATAATCTGGGGGCTGCTTACTGGGACAGAATCTTTGGCGAGGCACAAAATATAGAATTGGCGATCGCATCTTACACGAATGCTTTGGAAGTAAGAACCAAGGACGCCTTCCCGCAAGATTGGGCAATGACGCAAAATAATCTGGGGATTGCTTACCCTAACAGAATATTCGGGGAGAAAGCACAAAATCTGGAATTGGCGATTGCATCTTACACGAATGCTTTGGAAGTAAGAACCAAGGACGCCTTCCCGCAAGATTGGGCAATGACGCAAAATAATCTGGGGATTGCTTACCCTAACAGAATATTCGGGGAGAAAGCACAAAATCTGGAATTGGCGATTGCATCTTACACGAATGCCTTGGAAGTAAGAACCCGTGAAGCCTTCCCGCAAAACCATGCTGAGACATTATGCAACCTGGGTCTTACTTACCAAAAGGCACAACGCTTAACTGATGCTTACACAACTTTTCATTGTGCCATTGAAACAGTGGAGTTGTTGCGCGGGGAAATTATTTCTGGCGATGAAAGCAAACGCAAGCAAGCAGAAGAATGGAACCGTTTTTACCGCTGCATGGTAGAAATTTGTCTGGAGTTGAAAAAATCTACCGAAGCAATTGAATACGTTGAGCGTAGCAAAACCCGTAACTTAGTTGAACTTATCCTTGAGCGCGATCTGAATACCATTTTTCCTCCAGAAGTTGTCACTCAACTAGAAAAACTTCGAGACAAAATTGCTAGCGGTCAGAATCAACTCCAAAATCACAAAGCCAAAAACCCAACAGCCCTAGCACAACATCTCCAGCAGTTACGAGAGAAACGCAAAGAATTACAAGACAGATACCTTCCTATTGGTTCTGGTTTCAAGTTTGAACAATTCCAAGCAACTTTAGATGACCAAACTGCCGTTATCGAGTGGTACATTACCAACGCAGGCTTTGAGACATTCATTATCACCCGTGATAGTCTCCAACGGTTGAACATATCTAACCAAGCTGATAAGAGAAATCCTTTGATAAATTGGTTTGACGAGTATTTAGAGGCGTATGTTCGGACAAAAACTGAGTGGATAAATAGTCTTGCCTCTCGCCTCAGTCGCCTTGCTGAAATTTTGCATTTGGAGGACATTCTCAAGTTAGTACCAGAGACTTGTTCGCGCCTTGTCCTCATTCCCCATACCGTTCTGCACCTATTTCCTCTCCATGCACTTCCTTTGGCTAACGGTCATTTCTTGCGATATTTTTCCCCACGGCGTAAGCTACGCCCCCAGTTGTCAACTGCTGCAACAGGTACAATTGCGACAACGCCCTAATTTTCAATCCCTGTTTGCCATCCAAAACCCAACCGAAGACCTTGTTTATACAGACTTGGAAGTAGAAAGCATTTTAAATCTTTTTCCCTCTCATCAAGTATTACCTTACAAACAAGCTACCAAAGACGCACTACTCGAACAAATACCAAAGCTAAAAGATACGAATTTTATACATTTTTCTTGTCATGGTTCATTTAACTTTAATTCTCCTCTAGATTCTTGCTTAAAGCTAGCAGAAAGTGTGGATAAAAATAATAACTTAGATTTAAGTAAATGCCTCACTTTGAGTAATTTATTTGAACGAAATTTTCAGCTAGATAATTGCCGTCTTGTTGTCCTCTCTGCTTGCGAAACAGGCTTAGTTGACTTCACAAATGTCAGTGATGAATATATCAGTTTGCCTAGTGGATTCCTCTATGCAGGTAGTACTAGTGTGGTGAGTAGTTTGTGGAAAGTAAACGATTTGTCTACCGCATTTTTGATGATTCGATGTTACCAAAATATTAAAGCAAGTTTAACCGTTGCTGTTGCCCTTAAAAAAGCCCAAGCTTGGATACGGGATGCAACTACAGCCGAATTACAAGAATGGGCAAATCAGTTAGAATTATCATCAGAGCGGGCTAAAGAGATTAATAATTTTTTAGACTCATTTTACCCGGATGAACAACCCTTCCAAGAACCTGTGTATTGGGCAGCCTTTTGTGCTATTGGTCAGTAAATTTGTATCACCCTATAATCTTACTAAGTAGGTTGGTGTTAATATTTATCGTTGGAACGAGGCAGGAGGCAGGAGGGAAGAGGGTTTAAGTCTAATTTATTTTTATTAACATAGTTTTGTTTTTCCACACCGTTCTACTTAAAACAAAGACATCACCATTAAAAATCCTCAGCCACGCAGCGAGGATTTTGTTAGTGGAAAGTCATCAGTGGTCAGATGCAAATAAATACCCAAACGCTCACAAGGAAGGTATTAGACAGATAAAAAACAACTGACAACTAATAACTGACACACAAAGCGCAGTCAATTTTTAATTCAAAATATTCACTAAAAATCTTATGACTTCAGATCCTTTGCTTCAAAATCTTCCTTTTCTCCTCAAAACAAAACCCGAACTGTTTTCTCTTGCTAATCTCCAAGACTTGCTGCAAACTCTAGCACCCTTGGAGAACAACCCTCCAGAAAACGCTGACCAGATTCTCAGAGAATGGTGTAAAGCACGACGACCCATCCGCGATGCACTGAGAAACTTGGCGAGCGATCGCGCAGAAGTCAAAAAGGTTAAACCCTCCGAGCCTAATGATTCAAAACGCACTACTAACTTCTTCCAAGAACTCAGCCAGCAGGTAAAAGATCAACTCGAAAAACGAAATTCAGAGTCAAAATAAACAATAGCTAACAAACCCTGCTAACACAAATGTCTGCCAAAATTTATGCTCCCAATGTCCATTTGTTTGCTTTTCATCTGAAAGATAGCAATCAACCAAACTTACTCTGGGATAAGTGCAATTACCTTCTCTCTCAAAAATTTGGTATTACCAAACCACTGGAAATAGAAGAACATGAAGGATATCGAGTTGACCTACTGAAAGATAAAACCGATGATGTATCTCTCCAATTTGAGAGTACAGTTTACCAAAATGGTACACCATTACCTATTGCTGGTTTTGTTACTCCTCTCCGTATTCATGATACCTATGTCCTAATTTTAAACTTGCGTCGTCCTGAGTTCGATGAAAATCAGAAGAAGACAAACCCTGTAGAATTAAGCTTTTTAAAACTTCTCAATCCTTCTGGGTGTTTGATGCCCAATGAAATGGGGGCTTCCCTTGGTCAAACTATACTTTTGACAGTTTGGTACACACCAGAAAATCAATGGTTACCTTGGACATCTCCACAAAATCGCCAAAAATTAAGGGAATTGGCAAATGATTGTTTAAGAGAATTTATCCCGAATAATGACCCTTATCCTGACTTTAATCAAGAAGGTGAACTATTTGGCAGTCCAATTTTTGAATATGGTGTTCCCACCCAGGAAAAAAATTACTACCATATACTAGTTTGGGTATATTGCGAATCAAAAACGAGTGAAATATTTGTCAATCACTATAATAACTTTGTTAATTTATTTCATTTATTAAATAAAACAGTCGCCGCTTATCATCGTAGCCGTAAAGTTTATCATGTCATTCGACAATATTATCAAGAAATAGAAACATATCTTGATAATATTTTCCAAAAAATACCTGTTGATAAAACCCTTAATGAAGCCGAATTACAACAGTTCAAACAATACTTAAAAGAAATCCCACAAAAATATTTATCATACTCGCAATTAATCCGTGACCTAGACCAATATCACCTAACAATAGAAATTAACGCTCAAAACTACAGGCGAGAAATTAGGGATATTCAAAGCCAACTCGCAACAGAAGACATCAGCTTTCTCTCTAACTTTTTGGATGAAGATTGTCGCCTTTTCACCGAACAAATTCAAGCAGATTTGGGATATTTTAAACATGGTGCTGCTTTACTTGAAAAAGCTATGACAGCCATCCAGGGACGGGTAGAAATCGAACAAGCCGAGAGCGATCGCTCTTTAGAAAACACCATCAAAGTAGTGAGTGTAGGCTTAGGTGCAGGTGCTATTGTCTCTGGGGTTGTCACTCAACACATCGACAAACCATTCACAATATCTTTGAACAAACCGCTACATCCCATAGTAACATGCTTGTTTTGGAGTTTCGTTGCTACCTTATTTTTTGGCTCGCTAGCTTGGTGTTGGACTCAACGAACACGAAAGAAATAAGCTGTTGCGCTACAAGTGGCACTTTTTATAGCCTGAAGTCCTTTTTTCCCCGCAACATCGAATAAAGACGCCGAATCGTGGTGATACACACCTTATTAACCGGATCGATAGTATTGGAAGTGAACAACTGCACAATGGCAGAGAAAAACACGCCTCTGATTAACGAACTGTTGCTCAAGGTGGTTCAACACCCAGAGTTTGAGACTTGGCGACAAAAGGGTAAACATTCGACTGGTATTGTCAAAGAATTATGCCAACCTTTGAAAACAGACCCTCGTTTCATCGGTCAACCAGCACGGTTTTATGCAAGTGCGATCGCCACAGTGAATTACATCTACTTTTCTTGGTTGGCACTGATGAAACGGTTACAGTACCAACTCGAAGGCAAAACTCGCTGGCTAGAAATGCTTAGAAGTGATGAACAATTGGTAGAAGCCAGTGGTGTTACTTTAGACAGCCCGAGGTTTCTAGCCTTTTAAATGTCAGTTAATTTACTTGTTTAAGTGTTGACTGACAGGCGATTTTGGCAGCCTTGACAAAAATCCCTCCGGAAATTTTGACGAATCAGGGGTATGAAGCGCACAGTTTCAACGCCCCTCCTTGTTTGAGGCGGTTTGAAAGCGCTCTACAATAAGTTCCAGTTCCATTTCTGCTAGGGGTTTCAACGCCCCTCCTTGCTTGAGGCGGGTTGAAAGCTTTTTAACCAAAATTCCGCAGCCGCGCCTGTGGAAAGTTTCAACGCCCCTCCTTGCTTGAGGCGGGTTGAAAGTGAGATTCAAGCGATTTATGCCAAATGCTTGTTAAATTTCAAAAACCCTCGCTCAAATCTCATAGCATTGATAAACTATAAGCGATTAGACTTGAACATAAATGCTCAAGTCTTTCTAAATTTATGGTGGGTTGAAAGGTAAGGCAGAGGTCTGCAATCCTTAACAATGTGTCTATACACAGCTTTGACACTTAATTTGTTAACAGTGACATCAATTTGTGAAATTTGACATTAGTCTGTTAACAGTAACAAATAATTAGTTAATGTACAGCTATTAGCTTGAGCAGAACGGCTAGAAGCAGGAGGCACGAGCGCATAGTTTCGGTAGTTTACTTCTACCAAGAATTGGGTTAATTGGGTTAAAACCCTTTGTCTGTCCGGATTATTTGGGTGTAGCACTGGGTACAAATTGGCTTATGTAACCTCTAAATTGGGTTACAGACTGAATTAGTCGTTAGTACTGTCAGCACTCTGCCAATGTAGCAGTTAGTCCCAGTTTCCGAAAATTGGGTTACTTGGGTTAAAACCTTTGTCCTATAAGGAGTTTTGGGGTGTAGTGTTGGGTGTAGATTGGGTTATAAATAGACCAATTAGGTTACGGAGGGCTGTATGACAGAAAAACTTAACGTCTGAAACCTCTACGATGTTGATAATTCTGTGACTGCTCAAAGGAGCGTTGATATTCAGCTTGCTGTTGTTCATGTTTAGCAGTGGTTAGCCGGTGTTGTATTTCAGGTAGAGTGAAGACCTGAGCAAAGTTTCTTATTTTATGAGTTTGAGGATCAGCCAACCAAGATTGGTAATTAATAGCGTGTTGCTCCCACTCTTGAAGTTGCTGTTGAAATTGTTTCTTGTGGGCGATCGCCTCTCCAATGTGCTCCAAGGTATGTTGCGATCGCTCATTAGCATCAGAGGATTTGTCACTAAATAGCTTCCATGGGTTGTAATGCATTGATTTAATGCGTTTTTCAAGCTGCTCCTGTTGTGACCAAAGCTTGTTAATTTGGTGGTCAAGCCGATCAATTTCACTCCTTATGAAATGTTTATCAGTCTCTTGTGGTGGACGAGAGGTAGTAGTAGTGAAGTAATCAGCGACATACTTCGCAAGCAAAAGAAGGTCATAGTTGCTCAGCTGTTTTATAGCGGATAGTATCTCCTGCTGGTACTGCTCAGTATTATGCTCATGGTTATGCATCTGGTCAGCAGAAACATAATTGGTAACTTGCTGCAGCGGATCATCAATATTTTCACTTGTTAAGTGATTTACAGGTTCTAGAATTTCCTGCTGGTACTGCTTATGAAAAAGATGATCGACAGTTTGGTGTGGGTACTCAGTAATCTCTTCAGTTGGTGAGTGACTGGCAGATTCTAAAAGTTCCTGGTGCTGGTACTCAAGGTCATGCTCTTGATGATGCAATTGGTAAGCACAAGCATAATCGACAGTTGGTGGCACAGGGTAAGTAACTTCTTGTATGCTCGGTTGAGGGTCTTTTTCTAAACTTAATTTCCGCGTTGGTTTTGGTAGTTGATGCTGTTGTTTTTTGTGATGTTCTCGCCAATCCCTTAACCGTCTTGCCTCAAAATTGAGCTTCTCATAAGCAAGCCCACCATGAGCCACAATGAAATCGTCAACACCTTTGTCTGGACCATTGAGAGTGACGACGCTAACTTGAACACCAGAGCGTTGGAGTAAACTACCAGTACGAGAGATGGCAATATCGATATTTCGCTTTGTTTCAGGGCGTGTCTCGTAGTCGAAACAAATTTTAATGTCCCGTTCTGGAGTCGCAAAAACAGCAAGCTCCTCATGAAGACGAGCTTTAACTTCATTCCCCTGCTCATCCTTGCTACGATATCCTGCATAGATCCCAGGCAAACCGATGGCAGCTTTACCTTGACTCAATAGGCTGGCAGCTTTCTTCGCTCCCTCAGTAATGGTAATGGGGAGGTTGTATTTCCAAACACAGTACCAAAAGCCACTGTTGCGATCGCTCTGAGTGGGTTTAACCTCGGCTTTCTCATAGATGCGAGAGGCGATTGCATCTGGCACATCTAGTAGGAAGATGCTCAAGTCAGTTTTAGGAGGATGCTCATACTTAATTTTCTTGCCAGGTTTGTCTAGATTTTCTCTTGGAGCGTTGGGTTTAAAGCAGCCCCATATTTTAGCAAGAGGTTTGTACCCTGGTTGTATGGTTTGGAATTCCCGTGGGTCAATACCAGCATTGCACCACCAGCCGCCAGAATCAATGTGGGCATATTTTCTGAGCATGCCACCAGAAAGCCGCCCAGTATTGCTGCGTTCCAGTTTGTCGCTGTACATGAGGTGTGCCCAAGCCTCATGCTCTTGCTCTAATCCGTCTTGTTGGAGGCTTTTGAAATTCAGGGCAGCAATATCGGGGTGGATAGCACTGCCCTCTACTAGCTCATGCCAGTGTTGTGGTTCTATGTGATCTGGGATATCGTTGGTGTTGCTTGGAACCCAAAAAGCTTCTGTAGGGATTGTCGGCTGAATAATTGGTTTTGGTTTGTGAGCAGGTTTGGGAACTGGTAGGGGACGCATTGATCGGAATAAATTAGACAAACCCTCATCACATCTAGTAGGTGTAGTTATGCCTAATCGATCAAGTAAAAAGGGTTTGTCTAATTTATCCAGATTTTTTCCACGGGTAACAATTTCTGAAGATTCTTCTAGCTTTGTTAATTGGGTTTTTAGGACAGGTGATGGCTTTGTCGTTTTCAAGATTGGTTTCTCAGTCATCACTGAGACAACTCTTTCTCGTTGAAGTTCATGATGGTGCAGTCGTTCTTGCTGTCGGATTAGCTCTAGTGGGTTTTCCTTCGCCTTGGTCTGCTGCGCTAGTTCTAGTAGCTTGCTCTTATCCTCAGTGTAAAGTTTTAATTCGTATTTTGCTCGACTGACAGCAACATAAAAACTCTGTTGACCAATTGTGTAGTCAGCCGCCATTAGTACACGGTCTGCCGTCTTGCCCTGACTACTATAAGTAGTGCTGACTAAAGCATAGTCAAGGTGTTGGGCTTTAGTTAGGTCAATTGTTTCAGAGTGACCGCCCTCGTCATATTCAATAGTTGCAGTTTGTCGATCAATCGCGGTGACGATGAATTCCTGCCCATTCCGCCGCCCCTGGCTTGGGTCATTTTTCCTCCAGCGCAGGCGATCGCCGACAGCAATTTCAATTTGTTGGGGCTGGTAAATTGCCTTGTCAAATCCAGGATATACTTCAAAATGCCTACCATCAGGAGCAATGAGTGTGAGGCTGTCATTCGCTTTCCCAACCACGGAATAAAGTTTTTCTTTCTCCAACCCCCGCCGCTTGTAACTGCGAGTGGGCATGACCACATCTCCAATCTCAAAATTATGGATGTAGCTCATTTGGAGAGTTGTGAAGTTTCTGGCTTGAAGTTGGGTAATAGTAGCCTCATGACCGAGACTGCCCTCAACTTTCAGTTGGTCACGAATAGCTTGTGTTAGTGCCAACCGCTCAGCATTTGTGTTAGCCAGGACAAGTGTTTTAGCCCGTTGTTCTGGTGAGGCGCTCATGTATTCCTTCACGATCGCATCTATCTTCTCGTCAGCTGCAACGGTTTGTATGCAACCATTTTCATCTAATCTAGCAAAACCATCCTCAACCCTATCGTCCGCAATCAAATCCACAGCTAGCTTTAACTGTGGGGTGCGTTGCCTTAAGGATTCATTAAGGTGGGCAGTTTTTATTCCTGCCTGTTGTAGAGACTTGAATGGGTTCCCCGCTTCGACAGCTGATAACTGCCTGGTGTCACCCACCAAAATCACCCTGGCTTGTTCAAGAGTCGCCCTTTGTAAAAGTTGATCGGCAGCTTTAGCACTCAGTAATCCAGCCTCATCGACAATCCATATCTGGTTAGTTTCAATATCTTGAGGAGGTTCTGAAACTAAGAGCCTAGCAACAGTTTCACCCTGGATGCCTAACTCTTCACTCAAGACTTTGGCAGCTTGTGAACTGGGAGCAAAACCTTGAATGGTATAGCCATTAGCCTGAGCAATCTCCTTAAGCTCTTTAAGTGCGAAAGTTTTCCCAGCACCGGCAACGCCCTGCCATGCAATAAATTGATCTGTGGTCGTGGCAGCAGTCTGTACAGCCTGTCTTTGACCTGCATTTAAGGAAGTTTTCTCAAGGAGGTTTTGAGCTGTTTCTGGGTGGGTGATTGCAGGAACCCGACCCTGTCCATCCTTCATCAAAGCTATCGTCTCAGCTTCTCGTAGCAGTGCTGCATGAGTCGTGTAATACCCGGATGTTTTGAGAATGGGGCGCAGTTGAGAACATTGTTCAATCAACGATTCCAGCCCAGTTAAATCAGTGGCTAAATTTTGCTCCAGAATAAACTTAGCTAAATCTTCAGTGTAAAACGCTACATTCCTTTCGGCACAGTGAGCGATCGCGTCTGACAAGTGCTTGTGATTGACTGGAATCGGCTGATATTCAGGATCTGGTTTTTTGGATTGTACAAAAGTGATGCCTAATGCCGCAGCCTCAGAGCGCCATTTTGCTTTCAATTCAACCGGGTCGATTTTCTGTTTGCGCTCGCGGGTAAAACTCCAAGCTTTCTCCTTTTCCAGCCAACTAGCGGATGGACCTGCGGCTGCTAAGATTTGCTGCCGTCGTTTTGAGAACTCGATTCTGTCTTGTTCCTTGAAACCCTTAATCTCGAACTGCCCATGTTTGCGGGGTTCTATCTCATAACCCAATTTCTGTACTTCAGTTGCTAAGTAGCTTTGGTACATCATGCCCAAATACTTTTTGTTGGCGAAGATCGCGTCATTTAGGTGGCTGTACCATTTGCCATTCTCTAACTCCGTCATGTTCATAACGAGGCAGTGAGTATGCAGGTGGGGGTCTAGCTCCCTGCTTTCAATGTGGTCGAATTCTGCAACAACCAAGTTACCTGTGTTCACAAGTTGTGAATTTCCGCCCTTCATCACCCTAGTGTGTGCATAGCGCTGTTCAATCAGAGCGAGTGTTTTTTCTACAGCTGTCTGATGGGCAGTAATCAGACGTTCATCACCACCAACTAATGCGAATAGAGTGACACTCTTAGGTGCGGAAAACGTCAAGTCACTTGCAGCTCTACGTTTAGAAGATTTTAGTATCTTGCTTCTAAGTTCTAGACTGCCGTTCGGCGATTGCCCGTTCACAATATGAGTGAAAGTCTCTTCATCATTAACTTCGCCGTTCAAACCTAGCTTTTGCGTGCCTCGACCGTACCAACGGGATGATCCTGACAGGTAATAATCTTGAACGAAGTACTCGACTGCTCTTTGGGGGGAGACGTTTTTGCCTGTCAGCATCTGTCCCCCCGCTTTCTAAATATTAACCCCAGTTGAGTAAATGGTTCGGGGATGACAAAGCCTCTATCTTGATGGCTGACCACAAACTCCAGTTCAATCTCAAACATGCTATGAAGTTGAGCCACGACAATTTCAAAATGCTGACCATCAATGCACCAAACTTTGAATGAGGTATATTTGTCTGGTGTTACCTGGTAAAAATATCTTTCATGCGATGGCAGACTTCTTACCACTTCAACTGCATCCGGATGATATTTACAAAAATTAAACCCAAACCAATTTAAATTTTTAAAGTATGCAACCCGAACAACGACGTGAGTCGAATTATTTTTTTGGTAAGTGGAAAAGCTACTCCAATAAATGCTGTTCTTCCATCCGCATATCGCCATTAGATGACGCGCTTTTGTTTGAAGTCGAGTCAGATTTATTTGGTGGGGCGATTGCTCCAACAATTTTTTCTTCTCCAAACTGACAAATTAAAATCAATTATAAACTTGTCAAAACTTTTTTGCGTAATGTGCGGAGAAAAAAAATAAAAATTTCTGAAAAGCATTTGTTTTTGAGAAAATTATAAGATAGAATTTAATCACGTTTTTTACATAAATTTTCCATTTTTTATATACAAAGATGACAAAAAAAAAACACAATTTAGACACAGATTAAACACAATCACCTATTTTCGCAACAATGAGAGCTTATTGAAAATAAATTTAGGGCAGTTCCTCGTCCTAAAAGACCAAAAATCATAAGTATGACAAAGCTTAAACACAATTAAAACAAAAAAGAAACACAAAATATACACAGAAAAACTAAGTGATAAATTAGTAATTAATTTAACAAAAAAGTACTGAGAAAAAGTTAGTAGATGGTGGGTAGTAAAATGAGTAGTTTGACGTTGGCTGTAGATTTTGGCGGGTCATGCCTAAAAGGATTTTTTACTTTAGATACATTCAAGCCAGAAGTTCTGTTAATGGAGCCTGAAGTAGCTTTAGTCTCATTACAGAGTTTAGAGGCATACGAGCAGAATAAGATTGGGAATGCGTCTCCCGAAAATACTGCTTGGATTGAGTACAAGGGCAAGTATCAAGCAGTTGGTTTCTTAGCTAGAAAAAGATTTCATGCGGGTCTACAAAGTTTCTATACTGGACTTGAGGAACGCATTCTCAACAAAATTGAGGGAAAGTCCCCGTGGGGGTCAATGAGGGCGACGAACTGGGAGACGGTATCTTTGCCACCCTCCTTCGAGAAGCCGATGTTATTGCCACCAGAATCCGATCCTACAACGAACGGCGACTCTTGAGTGCGATCGCACTGGAAAAACGCACCATAGATATCCGAGTAGAAGAGATATCTGAAGCTAAAGCAGTAGAGCTACTTGCCCAAAAATTGAAAGCTTCTAAGGATTGGGTGAAACAAACTGACCAAGCAATGCTGACTTTGCTGAGGCTTGGCAGGTGGTTTGGCTCTGGTTTCTCCGGGCTAATATTCTACTTCTTGTCCGTAATTGCTTTTGGAGTCTGGTTTTATGCTGCGGGCATTAACAACCCTCCTGTGATTGGTTGTCAAAATCAAAAAACTTTGTGCTATCAACTACGCTGGGATAAATCAAAAATACTTATTTTGGAGAAAACCCAACAAGTCCCGCAAAAGTTCCATCGGAAAAAGTATTAAGCCAAGTTGCTAGTTATGCCCACAGGCGATCGCCTGTGAGCATAACTAGCTGACATCGATTATATCTAGATGCCTTACCCAACCAACATCAAGTCCGCTGATCTAGTCGAGGGACGGGTAAACCTGAATGGTTTTCGAGTAATCATTGAGCACTTACCCTGGCAGTTCTGCTTGGGAATAAATCCGCGAAATGTGCCGCACTCACCGCATTGCACTGCATTTTTCTGGCTGTGAAGAGGCAGAATTTCTGTCAGAGTGCGATCGCTTCCACACGCTGAACAATTTAAGGGCTGTAGGGTGGCATGGTTCATGACTCACCCCCCTGGACGCTGCTGATAAATGAAACTGCTGCCGCTACATAAAAGCCTGACAAAACAGGACTTCCTTTGTCCTTGGTTAGGATGTAGACGAATAGGACTTTCTTGCGATCTGCACGAGCCTGTCTGGGAATGTCCGGGTATTTCTAGAAGTTGTCCGTCTGTTTTTTCTAAGGAAGTCCTGTTTTGTCTATTTTCACCCTAACCTCGACAATGATGCCGTGCGTCTCTAGCAAAGTAAGCGCATCACTTAGTTGACAATGGTGGATGTGTTTCGATATTTCTAGAAATACTTGATTTTTCAGCTTTCTTTCCAAGAAAATAGCGCTTGATAGCGCCGCTCTGCTTGACTTGGGGTCGGCGTTTGGCATGTTCAATTAGCTCTAATTATTAATTTTGGCTAGCCTTCATGCTTTTTGTAGTGCAAACTGAGTAACCTATTAATGTGATTTGTTGTTGGTCTTCGTTGCTTTTTAGGGCGAACGTCTTATAAATGAGATGACCAAAAAAGCAGAGGTCTTGGGAGAACCGGGGCATGCCGTCAAATACGAACCCTCTGCAAGGGGTACAGAGCAAGTAACTTTAGTTATGAAAAAAAAGAAATATTTGTGTCGAGACACGTAGTGCAAGACACGGCGGCGTCCTTGTTTCAGAGCAAGTACATTCATGTATAGGGTTTCTCCTCTGCGGACTACCTCCTCAGCAGAACTGCCTCTTCGCTGACAGATCGCGTAGTTTTTTGGAGGAAGCGATTTGGCAATGAGTTCTTTTCTAAACCTTGCCAAAACTATAACTTCTCAGTTCCTAACTGGAGTTTAGACTAAAAGCGATCGGAACAGAATGCTGGAAAAATTACGGGTCAAAAAAAATACGTGCTACCGGAGGTGAAAAGCTCCCGATGAAGAAAAAGCGGTCAGCTATGTTGAACTGATCGCAAATTGGTCAATGCTGATAAAAGGAAAAAAGTACCCGATGTACCATGACATTAGATAAGCTTAAACAATTTCGATAAGAGCGTGTACACGATCTTGGGTAATGCCAAAGATGCCTTATTTGACTTAATGGATGCAGTATTAGTGACACGCAGCGTTTACTCGTTCGTAGAACTATCAGTATCGCCAGTATTTCGACGGCAGTGGTCGAGTATTTACGAGGCGCTAGAGGATGGCAATCTCAGCAAGAAAAGAATTGATGGAATTGTATATTAAAGAACTTTCCCACACAAAACAAATCGTTTTAGCAGGGGATCATACGGCTTGGCCTAGACAGGATGCGAGGACACTAAAAGAGCGCACCTATGAGCATCAAGCTAAACCTTTATCAGGCGCAAAACCCGTGACCGTTGGACAAGGCTACAGCACCATAGCGGTAATTCCAGAAACAGAAGGCAGTTGGGCATTACCCCTATAAAATATCGCGAATCACCAGTTTTGAAAACCCGATTGAAAAAGAGTAACGCACAATTGAGACTGGTTTGCCAACATCTGCCAACTCGCCCATTATCCCTGTGGGATGCGGAATATGGGTGTGCTAGCTTTGTCACACAGACCGCCGACAAAGAGGACCGATAAATTAATGCGTTTAAGGTCGAATCGTCTACTCAGGGCGTGCGCCACCACCATATATAGGTATTGGTCGTCCTCGTGTTCACGGAAACAAGTTTAAACGAGGGCGAGCCAACAACATGGTGGACACCCGACAAAATGTTAGAGATCCTTGATCCCAAATTGGGGCGATTGCGCTTACGCTTATGGTGCAATCTTCATGGACAGCAGTCTGCCAAGACAAACATGGATGTGATTCAAGTTGAGCGACTTGACTCTTCATCAAGTCGAATATCCAAACCTTTCTGGCTAGTTTGGGTAGGTGAGGGAATACCTAAATTATGCCAAATAGCCGCGTCAGTATCTACGTCGCTTTGCTATTGACCACTGGTATCGATTTGCAATAGCTAGCCTCCACTGGACACTACCAAAGTTGGGTACAAGAGAACAATGTGAGCGATGGAGTGATAGAGATGCCACTGCTCACTTGGCAACTTTGGTTGGCTCGTGAGGCTGTGAGCGATCGCCCCCAACCGAAGGCAGAAGTCAGTTACTAATTTTACCCCTGGGAGAGTTGCTCAGTCCATAGGAGCAGTTTTCGCGGCGATTGGCACACCATCACATGCTCCTAAATCCCGTGGAAAGTCCCCTGGGTGGCCCACAGGACAAACTCGTCTCCGTAAAGTACGTTGTCCCATCGTCAAAAAAGGTACGACTAGGCAAAAAAAACAACAGTCACAGTCGGCTTGATTCGTTGACTTTTATATTTTGATCTGTGTAGTTCGTTAACTCAATACTTTTGAGTCATTTTGTCATGCGTTAGTCTAAACTCCAGTCCTAAGAAACCGAAAACTATTGATAACTGTTTATTTAAAATTTGGAATAATAGTTTTGTTTTTTTTATTAAAAGCTACTCAAAGATGATCGCTTGTGATCAACAGTGATCAAAAATCCTTAATATTTATGATTTAGATAATATATTTCAAGCAATTAACTGCATAGCATTTATTATACTTATACTTGATTAATTTAAAATTAGCTATTGTGAAGACAGTTCTTTCAATTAAACAAATAAACAAAATGCTAAAGCAGTTATAGCAGTCCTAAATGAGATCCAAACACCTCTCCCTT
>CAZZVG010000020.1:0-16264 GCA_964657295.1 Iningainema sp.
CACTACGTCATCCCCATGAGCAACAATCGGATGTAACATTTTTGCTAAATACTTTAGGTCAGCTCTGGCTTAGCGGAATACAGATAGATTGGTTTAGCTTCTACGCCAATCAAAGGCGTCGTCGCCTACCTTTGCCAACATATCCATTTGAGCGAGAAAAATTTTGGATTGAATCTTCTAAAATGAGTGAATTCAATCAATTGTATGAAAAAGGCAATCAAAATCACAAACAACGAGAAGATCAAACACAAGATTTACTAGTTGAATCTCAGAAAAATGCTCTGAGTGATATGTCTGTAATAAAACAAGAAATACTGACAGAATCTCATGTGGAAAAAATTATTACTACACAAATTAAAATTATGTTACAACAGTTAAATGTATTAGACGCATATATGTTGTAATTCACTTCTGAGTAGATGACGTTTTTTTAGAAAATATAGTATATTTATTTCATAAAATTTCTATGTTTGAAACTAAAGATATTATCGGTCAATTCTCTCAACATCCAAAAATTCTGCCCAAGCTCAAAGAGATTTTTGTTAAATTGCTGGGAGTCAATATCTCAAAAATAGATATTCACACTCATTTTCTCGAAATGGGTCTTGATTCTCTGATCCTGCTGCAAATAAAGCGTGCTATTCAAGAACAGTTTGATATTAACATTCCTTTTCGCTTATTAATGGAAGATTTTTCAACCATTTATGCCTTAGCAAATCACATAGATCAACAGCTACCTGCGGAAGAATTCATCACCAAGATTGAACCGTCACTGACTGTCAAGGCTTCAGATACACGCGAGTTTGAACAAGAAAATAATAAATCTACAGGAGCTACAGTTCTTGAACAAGTCATAGCACAGCAGCTTGAGCTAATGTCCAAACAGCTTGAGCTATTGCAAAAAACTGGCTCATCTGGGAAAGTTCTACCTTCACCAACTGCTATCCAAGCTGCACTTTTTCCGACAAAGGAAAAACAAACGACTCAAAGCTTAACTAATCATTTTGTAAACTTAGCCTCTACATCCATAAAAACGGAGTTTCAGCAACCATCCATAAATCAGACTATTGAATCACAACAGACTGAAAAAGAAGCGATCGCTCTATTGAATCCTCACCAACAGAAACATTTAGATGATTTAATAGCACGGTTTGTTCAACGCACTCAAGAGTCTAAAAGACTAACCCAAGTTTATCGTTCTTACCATGCTAATGGCAGAGCGGTGGCAGGGTTTGTTTCCTCCTTCAAAGAGATGTTGTATCCAATCCACGGACAACGTGGAGAGGGAGCTAGACTCTGGGATGTTGATGGTAACGAATACGTAGACATTTCAATGGGGTTTGGTGCGCTTTTGTTTGGTCATTCGCCATCTTTTGTGATTGAAGTCATCCAAGAGCAGATTCAGCAAGGCATACTGCATGGTCCACAATCACGTCTTTGCGGTCAAGTAGCTGAGTTAATTTGCAAACTGACAGGTGCGGAGCGAGCAGCTTTTTGTAACGATGGCACCGAAGCAGTGATGGGAGCAATACGCCTAGCACGTGCTGTAACAGGACGTTCCAAGATTGCTTTGTTTACAGGTTCTTATCACGGTACTTATGATGGGGTCTTGGTTAGAGGAGTCACAACCAGTGAGGAAGTGTGGCGTTCTATCCCAAGGGCTATAGGTATTCCATCATACATTGCAGAAGATGTCATAGTACTCGACTATGGAAAGCCCAAATCCCTTGATATTTTAAAAGCTCATGCCCACGAATTAGCTGCAATTCTAGTTGAGCCAATACAAAGTAGTCGGCCCGATTTACAACCCAAAGAGTTTCTGTTCCAACTCAGACAACTGACTCAAGAGATAGGAACCGTATTAATCTTTGATGAAGTCATTACAGGCTTTAGGATGCATCCAGGCGGTATTCAGGGATTGTGGGATATTCAAGCAGATTTGACCACTTATGGTAAAGCCGTTGCTGCTGGTATGCCGATTGGGGTTATAGCTGGCAAGGCAGCTTTGATGGATGCACTTGACGGCGGTATGTGGAACTATGGAGACAAGTCTTATCCTCAAGCAGAAACTACCGTGTTTGCTGGTACTTTTTTCAAGCATCCTTTGATCATGGCTACGGCCTGGGCTGCACTCAATCATATCAAAAACAGCGGAGCAATACTACAGGAGGAGTTATCTGAAAAAACAAGGAAATTAGCCGATATTCTTAATAATTATTTTGAGCAGAGGCAAGTACCTATTCAAGTAGTCTATTTTGGTTCACTCTTCCGTTTTACTGCTTTAACTCCTCTCAAGTTTGGTAATTTATTTTTCTACTATCTGTTGGAAAAAGGAGTTTATGTCTGGGAAGGCCGCACTCTTTATCTATCTACAGCCCATACCGATGAGGATATTGAACATGTCATTCGGGCAGTCAAAGAAAGCGTAGTAGAAATGCAAGAAGGGGAATTTTTGCCGCCCTCCCCGAGTTCAACAACTGATAGAGAGTTTATAAAAGTTCCCCTAACAGAAGCACAAAATGAACTATGGTTTCTAGCACAGATGGGTAACGAAGCCTCCCGTGCCTATAACGAATCCAGAACTATTCACCTGCGAGGATCTTTCAATTTTTCGGCACTACGTCAGGCTATTCAGGGAATGATCAATCGTCATGAGGCGTTACGAACAACTTTTAGCCCACAAGGGGATTATCAACTCATTCATTCCTCTGTCATTATAGATATTTCTTTCAGCGACTTTTCGGCTGTAGATAAAAGTGAGCGTGAAGCTCAGCTATCGCAATTTTTAAAACAAGAAGCTCAACAAACTTTCAATCTTGAACAAGGTCCATTACTCTGTTTTCATATAGTCAAACTGGAGAAACAACATCATCTTCTAGTTATTACTAATCATCACATTGTTGCTGATGGTTGGTCGATCGCTATCTTGCTACGAGAACTTGCTGCGATTTATTCAGCAGAGTGTCAAGGTATCGCTTACCAACTCCCACAACCGATGCAATTGAGTGAATATGTTCGGTGGCAGGAACGCCTGCAACTGAGTCCAGAGATGGCAACAGCTAAAGCTTATTGGCTCAATAAATTTGCGAATTCAGTCTCAGTGTTGGAATTACCAACTAATCGTCCTCGACCATCAGTCAATACATACACTGGTGCTAGACAACAAAGTCTTACACTCGGTACATCCTTATTTAAAAATCTCAAAAGCTTGAGTATCCAACGTAATACTACTCTGTTTACGACGCTCCTGGCTGGATATATGACATTGCTACACCGATTAACTGGTCAAGATGACATAGTTGTTGGTATTGCAGCAGCTGGACAGTTGTCTGTGGGAAGTGAATACCTTGTTGGTCACTGTGTTAACCTATTGCCAGTGCGTACTCAGGTTTCTGCAAATCAAACATTTACGGATTTTTCTACCTCACTTAAGAAGGTATTGTTTGAAGCCTATGAACATCAAATTTATCCTTTTATTAAGTTAATTAAAGATTTAAATCTTCCTCGGGACCCAAGCCGAGCGCCCTTACTGACGACAATATTTAATATGGACAGAGCTGGATCTGAGGTAGAGTCTTTAGATCACAAAGTTGAATCGGTGAAAAATCCTACCAGTTCCGCCAAGTATGATATTGCCTTTAATATTCTTGAGACAGGCAGTGACCTTCTAGTAGAGTGTGACTATAGTACTGACCTATTCGACTCTCAAACAATTCAGCGCTGGATGGAGCATTTCCGGATATTGTTGGAAGGTATCGTCACCCATCCCAAACAGCGCCTCTCGGATTTACCACTTTTAACAGAAGCACAACAGCATCAACTAGTGGTAGATTGGAATGATACCCAGACTAACTACCCAATGGATCAGTGCATCCATGAGTTATTTGAGGCTCAGGTAGAGCGATCGCGCGACGCCATTGCTGTAATTTTTGAAGACCAACAGTTAACCTACCGGGAACTGAACCAGCGAGCTAATCAGTTAGCACATCACTTGCGATCGCTCGGAGTAGGACCAGAAGTACTGGTGGGAATTTGTGTAGAGCGATCGCTGAATATGGTCATTGGGTTGTTGGGCATCCTCAAAGCAGGTGGGGCATATGTACCACTAGATCCAAGCTATCCCAAGGAACGCTTGGCTTTCATGCTGGAAAATGCTCAACCTAGTGTGTTGTTAACACAACTGTATCTACTGGAGATACCAACTCACAAGGCGAAAGTCGTTTGCTTAGATAGTGACTGGGAAGCAATTGCCCATCAGAAGATAGAAAACCCCGTCTGCAACATCACCCCCGAAAACCTAGCTTACGTCATCTATACCTCTGGCTCTACAGGTAGACCGAAGGGAGCAATGAACACTCACCAAGGAATCTGCAACCGCTTACTTTGGATGCAGGACGCTTATCAATTAACAGTAACAGATAGAGTTTTGCAGAAGACACCCTTCAGCTTCGATGTATCAGTCTGGGAATTTTTCTGGCCGTTGTTGACGGGTGCGGTTTTAGTGGTCGCTCGACCAGAAGGACATAGAGACACGAATTATTTAGTGAATTTGATTGCACAGCAGCAAATTTCTACTTTACATTTTGTACCTTCCATGCTAAAAGTTTTCTTAGAAGCAGAAAATCTTGAAACTTGTCAGTCTCTCAAGCGCGTGATGGCGAGTGGTGAAGTGTTACCCGGACAACTCCAAAAGCGCTTTTCTCAACGTCTAGAAGCTGACCTGCATAATCTCTATGGTCCAACTGAAGCGGCAGTAGATGTCACTTATTGGGCAGACGTACACCAAAGCAATATTGAAAAGAATTGTACCCACAACAAGACAATTCCTATCGGTCGTCCGATTGCCAATATCCAGATTTATTTGCTTGATCAGCATCTAAACCTTGTTCCCGTAGGCGTAACTGGTGAAGTGTATATCGGTGGCGTGGGAGTGGGTAGGGGCTATCTCAACAGTCCTGAACTAACTGCAGAAAAATTTATCCCTAATGCTTTTAGCGAACAATCGGCGACACGTCTGTATAAAACAGGAGACTTAGCACGTTATCTGCCCAATGGTGATATAGAGTATATTAATCGTATTGACCACCAGGTTAAAATCCGTGGTTTCCGCATTGAACTTGGAGAAATTGAGTCATTCATCAGCCAACACCCAGCAGTACGAGAAGCTGTAGTTATTGTTCGTTCAGATTCAGCAGATTCGCAACGACTAGTCGCTTATGTAGTCTCTCACTCAGAGCAAACACTGACAATTTCTGAACTGCGCCGCTTTTTAGAGTCGAAGCTGCCAAATTACATGGTGCCGACAACTTTTATGATGCTGGAGGCGCTGCCACTCACACCCAATGGTAAGGTGGATCGTCAGGTACTGCCAGTGCCTAATTTAGTAAGTCCCGAATTAGAAGCTGTTTATCAGCCACCCCAAACCGAGGTAGAGCAGGCTATTGCTAATCTTTGGCAAGAAGTCCTTCATGTCGATAAGCTAGGCATTAATGATAACTTTTTTGAAATCGGTGGTCATTCATTGCTTATGGTTAAAATTCATAGCCAACTGCGGGAAATATTCAAAGCCGACGTATCAATCCTCGAAATGTTTAGATACCCAACCATAAGCTCTCTCGCGCAGTACTTAATTATATTACAAAAACAAACAACATCATCTTCTTATAAAACTGATATTCAAACTGGAAATATTGAAGCCGGTAAAGCTCAACAAAAGAAACGTCTTCAAAAAATTAAGTCAATCAAAAATAGTAAAGAGGTCAACGAGTTATGAATTCTCCTACTATCAATGGCTCAGAAATAGCAATTATCGGCATAGCAGGACGTTTTCCTGGAGCCAAAAATGTTGAAGAATTTTGGCAAAACCTGCAAAACGGCGTAGAATCTATTTCTTTCTTCAGCGATGAAGAACTGTTATCTTCAGGAATAGAAAAAGCTGTGCTGACTGACCCTAATTATGTCAAAGCAAGGGCTGTCTTAGAAGATGTAGAATTATTCGATGCTTCCTTCTTTGGCTTTAATCCCAGAGAAGCAGAAGTTACCGATCCACAACAACGGCTCTTTTTAGAATGTGCTTGGCAAGCTATTGAAAATGCTGGCTACAATTGTGAAACTTACGAAAAACCAATTGGTGTTTACGCTGGTACCAGCATGAACAGCTACTTTTTCAACCTTTATTCAAACAAAAATCTTATAAATTCTGTTGATAGTTTCCAACTTTTGATTGGAAGTGATAAAGATTTCTTAACTACACGCGTTTCTTACAAACTTAACTTAGAAGGACCAAGTTATACAGTTCAAACTGCCTGTTCAACTTCATTAGTTGCTGTCCACTTAGCCTGTCAAAGTTTGCTAAATGGCGAATGTGATATGGCTTTGGCTGGTGGTGTTTCAATCTCTGCATCAAGAAAAGCAGGTTATTTTTATAAAGATGGGGCAATTGGATCTCCTGACGGACACTGTCGCGCCTTTGATGCTAAAGCACAGGGAACTGTTAGCGGCGAAGGTGTAGGCATTGTGGTTTTGAAGAGATTAGAAGATGCTCTAGCAGATGGAGATTCCATCCATACTGTCATCAAAGGTTCTGCTATCAATAATGATGGATCTTTCAAGGTTAGTTACACAGCACCTCGTATAGATACTCAAGCCAAGGTGATTAGAACCGCTCAAGTTGTTGCCGAAGTTGAACCCGAAACGATTACTTATATTGAGGCTCACGGAACAGGGACATCCTTAGGAGATCCGATTGAAATTGCTGCACTGACACAAGCTTTTCGCGGTAGTACTGAGAAAAAGGGTTTTTGTGCGATCGGTTCAGTCAAAACAAACATCGGGCATTTGGACGCGGCTGCTGGGGTTACTGGTTTGATTAAAACAGTCCTAGCTCTCAAGCATAAACAAATACCTCCCAGCTTGCATTTTGAGCAACCCAATCCCCAAATTGATTTTACTAACAGTCCTTTTTACG
This sequence comes from Iningainema sp., assembly GCA_964657295.1. Taxonomy (GTDB): domain Bacteria; phylum Cyanobacteriota; class Cyanobacteriia; order Cyanobacteriales; family Nostocaceae; genus Rhizonema. The sequence continues at coordinate 6,968 of CAZZVG010000020.1, forward strand.
TCAATACTATACTTTCCGAATGGAAAACAAACGGCACCCCCCGACGTGCAGGTGTTAGTTCCTTTGGAATTGGTGGGACGAATGCTCATGTTATTCTCGAAGAAGCCCCAGCTATTGAAACCTCTGCGACTTCTCGTCCTTGGCAGTTGTTGCTGCTTTCGGCTAAGACGAGTACCGCTTTAGAAACTGCTACAACTAATCTAACAACTCACCTCCAGCTGCATCCTGATTTAAACCTCGCCGATGTTGCTCACACTCAGTGTGTTGGTCGTCGAGCTTTCGACCATCGCCGGATGGTGGTATGCCAAGATATTAACGATGCAGTGAAGGCGCTTTCTATTATAGATCCACAACGAGTGTTTACCCACGACCAGCAGCCTTTCAATCGTCCTATCGTTTTTATGTTTTCCGGTCAAGGAACGCAGGACGTGAATATGGGTAGGGAACTCTACCAGAGTGAGCCAACCTTTACTCGAGTAGTTGATAACTGCTGTGAACTGCTGAAACCCCATCTAGCTCTTGACCTACGCCATGTACTGTACCCCAATGAAGCACAGAAAGATAGGGCAACAGAGCAACTACAACAGACTTTTGTAGCCCAGCCAGCGCTGTTTACTATTGAGTACGCCCTAGCTAAGTTGTGGATGGCATGGGGTGTACATCCCGAGACGATGATTGGTCACAGTATCGGAGAGTACGTAGCTGCCACTTTAGCTGGAGTTTTCTCCCTCGAAGACGCTTTAGCGCTAGTTGCAACCCGAGGAAGACTTATGCAGCAACTTCCCACTGGGGAAATGCTTTCTGTTCAACTTCCTGAACAGGAGGTACAACCCCTGTTGGGAAGAGAAATGTCTTTAGCCGCAAGCAATGGACCTGCGTACTGTGTGGTTTCTGGTCCCAGCGAGGCGATAGAACGATTGCGTCAAAAGCTACAAGAAAAAGGTGTTGGCTGTCGGCGGCTGCATACATCCCATGCCTTTCATTCTCAAATGATGGAGCCAATTCTTGAGCCATTCTCTCAGTCGTTACAAAAAGTTACACTAAATCTCCCTAAAATTCCATTTGTATCTAATGTAAGTGGCACTTGGATCACCGCAGCCGAAGCAACAGACCCGCAATATTGGGTCAAGCATCTACGGCAAACTGTGCGCTTTAGCTCAGGGATAGCTGAGTTAATCAAGACACGCGATCGCATCCTGCTAGAGATTGGCCCTGGACGAACTCTCAGTACTTTTGCCAAGCAGCATCATGTAGATGAACTTGTGGTACTAACCTCACTTCGCCATCCACAGGAGCAACACTCAGATGTAGCATTTTTACTCAACACTTTAGGTCGCCTCTGGCTTTTTGGTGTGAAAGTAGATTGGTCTGGTTTTTATGCTAATGAGCAACGCCATCATATCCCTTTGCCAACCTACCCATTTGAGCGCCAGCGTTACTGGATTGAACTAGAAAAACAATCACTTTTGGCGGGATTGCAGCCAATATCAACAGCAACCCAGTTATGGAAATCTCTGGTAGAAGCTGGTAAGCTACAGGCTAGTGTTAGCATCGCATCATTTGACGAACAAACTTATTTGGCAAATAAGCAGTCGTTGGATAATTTATGCACTGCCTACATCAACCTTGCCTTAAGGAATAATGGTGCTTTTAGCAATTCTAAAGATCAGTATTCTTTAGAAGAATTGTTTGAACAATATCATATCATTCCTCGATATAGGCAATTGCTGGGTCGCTGGCTGGATGTACTTGTAATGCAAGGTCACTTAGAGCAAAAGCAGGATTTCTATACAAACCTTGTACCCTGTTCAACAGACTATCTCAATGCTCTGGTAGAAGAAGCTAAAATCAGATGGGTAGAAAGACCTCAAGCTTTAAATATCGTGACCGAGTGTGGCGAAAATCTGCCATCAGTGCTACGTGGTGAACAAGAACCGTTGGGGTTGTACTTTTCTGCAGCAGAAAAAACAGCAGCAAGTTCAAATCCAGAATCACTGTTGGATACTTACTTTAAAGGAATCATACGAGCAAGCATAGAACAGGTGGTGAAGTTATTGCCACCAGACGTAAACCTAAGAATTTTGGAAATCGGTGGTGGAACTGGTATTGCCACGACAGAATTGCTCAGAGTGTTGCCGCCGAAACAAACAAAATATACTTTTACTGACGTGGGTGGCTGGTTTTTGAACCGCGCTCAAGAGAAATTTAGCGCCTATCCATTTGTCGAATATCGTTTCCTAGACATTGAGAAAGTTCCAACTGCGCAAGGATATTCTAACCACAGCTTTGATGTAGTGGTAGCAGTGAATGTATTACATATCACCCGAAACATGGGAGAAACCCTTGAGCATGTTCGTTCTTTGCTCGCTCCTGGAGGTTTTCTGCTACTTTGGGAGATCACTAAACCTCAATTAAACTTTGACATCACCGACGGTTTGCTGATGAATCCGGTAGAGGATGAAGGACGCAGCCGAGGTAATCCATTTTTGTCAAAGGAACAATGGCACCAAGCACTACAAAATCATGGGTTTGTTGAAGTGACGGTTTTGTCGAACACTGAAGCATTCGAGCATCATGTCTTTGTAGCTCAAGCTTCGGCTTCGACAAACCTGTCGGCATCTCCAGCATTTACTATGTTGGTTGAGCAAAAAGATACTGATCACATGCATCAAGTCTCATCAGACAAAAAGCCTGACATTGCCAATTGGTTCTACATCCCATCTTGGAAACGCTCTATGCCGCTTTTGAAGTCAGGGTTTGAGACAACTCAGTCGGGCTGCTGGTTAGTGTTTGTCGATGAGTGCGGCTTGGGTGAAACTATGGTGAAGCGACTGACAGATTCCGCTCAGGATGTGATTACTGTTAAGGTTGGTGAGCAATTTAGTAGCCAACAAGAATCTTTTAAAGATATATATACCATCAACCCTCAACAACGGGATGACTACGACACCTTACTTCTTGAACTTCGTACACAGGGCAAAATCCCCAGAAGGATTGTTCATTTATGGAGTGTGACGCCCGACATTCACGCTTCTTCAACAATTGAGTCATTGGAAAGGGCTGAAGCTTTAGGCTTCTATAGTCTGCTGTTTCTCGCCCAGGCACTCGGTGAAAATAATCAGACAGATTCCGTTGAAATTGGAATTGTGTCAAACAATATGCAGGAAGTAACAGGCTCAGAGGTACTGTGCCCAGAGAAAGCATTAGTTCTCGGACCATGTAAGGTGATTCCCTTAGAATACTCGAATATCACCTGTCGCAGCATTGATGTGGTGATTCCCGCAAAAGAAAGTCGGCAAGAGGAGCAACTTATAGAAGCCTTGCTAACGGAGCTGATCACCCAAACATCTGACCAAGTTATAGCTTATCGTGGTACTCATCGCTGGGTGCAAGATTTTCAACCTGTTCGATTGGAAGGAGCTTCTTCGGAGAAAACGCGATTCAGAGAACAGGGAGTATATCTGATCACAGGTGGATTAGGAGGCGTTGGTTTAGCACTGGCAGAATATTTAGCACAAACTGTGCAAGCAAAACTGATACTATTAGGGCGATCGCCTTTTCCTGACCGAGACGAGTGGTCAAAATGGTTATCCACTCATGATCAGCACGATAAGAGCAGCCTTAAGATCCAAAAATTGCTTGCACTTGAGGCGTTGGGTGCAGAAGTTATGGTAGTCAGTGCCGATGTTGCCAACCTGGCGCAAATGTCTACAGTACTTAAACAAGTCAATTACCAATTTGGTCAGATCCACGGAGTCATCCATGCCGCCGCAGTCAAAGGGGGAGGTATGATTCAACTTATCACAAAAGAAGCCGCAGCCGATGCTTTAGGACCAAAAGTGAAGGGAACACGAGTACTAGAAGCTCTTTTCAAAGATACAGAACTGGATTTCTTTGTACTGTGTTCATCACTTTCTTCATTTCAGGGTACACCAGGGATGATGGACTATACTGCAGAAAACGCTTTCTTTGACGTCTTTGCTCACTACAGTGCTTCTCAAAACGGCACTTTTAGCAAATCTATCAACTGGGATAGATGGAACAGCATAGGGATGGCAGTTGCCGTTGAAGCTCGGCATCAGCAGATAACAGGGGAAGAACTGACGGCAGGTATGACCTATGAAGAGGGTATTGAGGCATTTAGACGTATTTTGCACAATAGTACAGTACCTCAGGTCATAGTATCAACACAAGATTTTTTGACCAAGATTCAGCCAAAGGAATCTGTCAAATCTTTGTCAGAGGAATTAATGCAGTTGAGTCGAGCAAAACCAACTCACAAGCGCCCCAATCAGGCAAATGCTTATGTTGCTCCTCGTTACGAGGTTGAACTTACTCTGGCTGACATTTGGCAACAACTCTTTGGTATTGACAAAATAGGCATTCACGACAACTTCTTTGAGTTAGGAGGAGACTCTTTGTTTGCCACTCAACTTGTTTCTGGACTGTGCAAAACTTTCCAAATAGAGCTGCCTTATAAGAATTTCTTCAATTCACCCACCGTAGCTGAACTGGCTGAGGTTATTGTCCAAAAATTGACCCAGCAGACAGATGAGGAAGCACTAGCTCAAGCCTTAGCGAACATTGAGGAACTATCGGAGGATGAGGTACTTACAATACTTGCCTCGCAACAGTAGTTAATTGAGGTAGGGGATTCAAAATTTTGTCATAAATGAACACCTGATAGGAGATGAATTCATGAGTGATCTGTATGACATGAAATGTAAAAAAAATTTTGTTACTTTGCTAATCAGTCAATTAGATATTTTCTGTTTAAAATGAGTGATATTTCCCAAAAAATTGCGGCTCTTTCGCCAGAGAAACTTAAGCTTCTTGCACAACGGCTCAGCAAGAAACAAGGGGACAACTTTTCGCGATCGCAAATAGTCGTTCAAAGTCGAGAAACCAACTCATTTCCCCTATCCTTTGCCCAGCAACGCCTGTGGTTTCTCGATCAGTTGCAGCCTGGGCATAGCGCCTACAATATTTCCCAGTCCATGCATCTGGTAGGACAGCTGAACGTAGCGGCACTGGATCAAAGCTTCAACGAACTTATCAGGCGTCACGAAATCTTAAGAACCACATTTACCGCAGTGGATGGAGAACCGATCCAAATTATTGCGCCAACCCTCTCATTCAAATTACAACTGGTAGATTTACAAGAACTTCCTGAAGACAAGAGGAAAGGAGAAGTTCTGCGACTGGCTTATGAGGAAGCCCAACAGCCCTTTGATTTAGCCAAAAGTCCTTTGCTACGAGTAACTCTATTGCGCCAGACTGAGACAGAGCAGGCATTACTGTTAACAATGCATCATATTATTTCTGACGGCTGGTCAATAGGCGTGTTGATTCATGAGATCACAATTCTTTACAAAGCTTTCTCTAACGGAAAACCCAGCCTTAGGTACTCTACACTCACACAGCTTCCTGAACTATCTATCCAGTATGCAGACTTTGCCGTTTGGCAGCGACAATGGTTACAAGGAAAGCAACTAGAAACTCAACTTGCTTACTGGAAGCAGCAACTGGGTAGTAGACTACCTATAGTAGAACTCCCCACTGATCGGAAACGACCAACAATCCAGACTTTTTCAGGGGCACGAGAATCTCTGATTTTACCCAAAAGCTTATCCGAGAAGCTTAAAGTTCTGAATCAACGCCAAGGCATTACGCTATTTATGATATTGCTGGCAGCGTTTCAGACTTTGCTTTTCTGGTACACAGGGCAAGAAGATATCGTCGTGGGTACTGATATCGCTAACCGTAACCAAGCTGAGACTAAGGGATTGATCGGGTTCTTTGCCAACCAACTGGTGTTGCGTACGGATTTATCAGGAAATCCTACCTTTCTAGAGTTATTAGAACGAGTACGCGAAATGACTCTCGACGCTTATGCTCACCAAGATTTACCCTTTGATAAATTGGTAGATGCTCTAAATCCGAAACGAGAGTTGAATCGCTCACCTTTGTTTCAAGTCAAGCTAGTTTTAGAAAATACTCAAACTCCGTCCTTAGAACTTCCGAGTTTGACTATCAGCGCCCTAAAGGCCGAAAACAAAACAGTGCAGTTTGACTTGCTCTTAGAGCTAAACGAGACAGAGAAAGGACTATTTGGTATATGGGAATATAATACAGATTTATTTCACACGGTCAGCATTGTCCAGATGTCGAAAAATTTTGAAGTGCTTCTAGGCAAGATTGCAAGCAACCCAGAAGTAAACTTGAGTGAGCTAAAAACAATTCTCTCTGAAGCAGAGAAGCAGCAGAATCTTGCTAGAGAAGAAGCTTATCAAAGCAATATACAGCAGAAATTAATGAACGTTAAACGTAAATGTCTTCTGGGCAGGGGCAGGGAGTTGGGCGTAAGAATAGATTGAAAGTAGAAGGAGAGACGAGTTATGACAAAAATTGAATCTCAAGCATTAGGAACTGTAAGGCGTCAAGCTGTCAATATATCCCAAGAAAACTTAATAAAAACTGAGTTTCTCCAGCTAGGAACTAACTTTCCATTGGTGATAAAGCCTAGCATAAAAGGTGTGAATCTGCAAACCTGGGCTAAGAATAATCAAGAATTTTTGAAAATCGAATTATTACAATGTGGAGCTATACTTTTTCGGGATTTCAAAGTCAAGTCAGTAGAAGAATTAGAGCAAATCATCGCAGCTATTTGTGGAGAAGCTCTGGAGTACCGTTATCGAGCATCTCCACGAACTCAAGTAGGTGGTAGAATTTACACTTCAACTGACTACCCTGCTGAACAAAGTATCTTCCCTCACAATGAGCATGCGTACTCTCCTACCTTTCCATTGAAAATATTCTTCTTTTGTTTGACTCCGGCGCAGTCAGGCGGAGAAACTCCAATTGGCAGTTGTCGAAAAGTTTTTGAACGTATTCATCCAGATATACGCGATCGCTTTATTGAAAAGAAAGTGATGTATATGCGTAACTTTGGCGATGGATTTGGTCTTCCTTGGCAAACTGTCTTTCAAACAACAGACAAAACAAACGTAGAGGAATATTGCAAAAGTAAAGGAATTGAGGTTGAATGGAAAGAGGGTAATCGCTTAAGAACTCGACAAGTTGGACCAGCTATTATCAAACATCCTCAAACCGATGAAATGGTTTGGTTCAATCACGCGACTTTTTTCCACGTTTCCACATTGGAACCAACAGTAAGCGATTCGTTGTTAACAAATTTAAAAGAAGAAGACTTACCGACTAACACATATTACGGAGATGGTTCCACTATAGAGCCATCAGTGTTAGCTCATCTGAGAGAAGCTTATCAACAGGAAATGGTGACCTTTTCCTGGCAAAAAGGAGATGTATTGATGCTGGACAATATGTTATCAATACACGCTCGCAAGCCATTTGTCCCTCCGAGAAAAATTTTAGTAGGAATGGCTGAACCATATAGTCCGAAATAAGTTTAATTGACAAAAAGGTATAAATATGCCAGCAGAAAGTATGCATGGGTTTCAACTTTCACCTCAGCAAGAGCATCTGTGGTTACTGCAAAAAATTGATCAAAGTGGGGCTTATCGTAGCAATTGTGCAATTTTAATTGAAGGTCATGTCGATCTCAGTAAGTTAGAATTGGCATTACAAGACATTGTTGATCGCCATGAGATACTGCGGACAAGTTTTCCTTGTCTGCCAGGAATGACTCTTCCAGTGCAGGTCATTAAGAATCATCAAGTTATTTTAGATCAAAAGTACAATCTTAGTAGTTTAAATAATCAAGCGAAAGAAGCTGAAGTCGAAACGATATTTCAGAATCTGAAACAGCTACCTTTTGATTGTCAACAAGGTTCAATTTTATATATAGTTTTGGTAGCCTTATCACCAGAAAATTATATACTATATCTCAGTTTACCTGCTCTATGTGCAGATAATATTAGTTTTAATAATTTTGTGTCTGAAATTGCTAGTTATTACTCAGGAAAATTGATTGAAGAATCACTACAATATGCAGATTTCTCTGAGTGGCAGAATCAAATTCTTGAAGCAGAAGAAACGAAAATAGGGAGAGAATTTTGGCAGAAGCAAGATTACTCCGCTGTTACTAATTTAAAGCTTGATTATGAGAAATCTGTTCTTGAACAATATAACTTTGAACAAAAATTAGTAAATTTCATCATTACTCCTGAACTAGTAGCTAACATCGAAGTATTAACCAAGAAATATAAGACTTCTGCTTCTATATTTTATCTAACTTGCTGGCTGGCTCTGCTTTACCGACTTATCGGACAATCTGAGATTATTGTTGCCAATGCAGTCGATGGCAGAAAATATGAGGAACTCAAAGGAGCATTGGGGCTGTTTGCCAAATATTTACCACTTCATTGTCATCTAGAAGAGAATTTTAGATTCACTCAAATTTTGCAGCAAGTTCATGAATCGGTAGAATCTATCTACAAATGGCAGGAGTGTTTTACTTGGGAACAAATATCTGAGTCTGATACCGAATTAGAGAACTTACCTTTTTTCCCTTTTAGCTTTGATTTTGAGTCAGAATATCCAAAGTATTTTGCGGATAATATAGCATTTTCAATTAACAAGGGTTACACCTGTATTGAACGTTTCAAGATAAAGCTCACTTGTCGAAAAAGCAATGAATTGTTGATTGCCGGATTTCATTATGATTCTAACCTGTTTGATGAAAAGGATATTGAAGGTTTAGCAGAGCAACTTCACAAGTTAGTAGAAAGTGCTGTAAATTATCCAGAAACTGTAATTAGTGAATTAGAAATTTTAAGCGATCGCCACCTCCGTCAACTTCTCGTCGAGTTCAATCAAACACAAGCTGACTACCCACAAAACAAGTTTATTCACCGCTTATTTGAAGAACAAGCAGAGCGTACACCAAACAATATTGCGGTTACATTTTCTGACAAAAAACTCACCTACCGAGAACTAAACACTCGTGCGAATCAACTGGCTCACTACCTGCAACGGTTAGGAATTGGAGCAGACGTACTGGTGGGAATTTGTGTTGAGCGTTCGCTCGAAATGATTGTTGGTATCCTCGGGATTCTCAAAGCTGGCGGAGCTTATGTACCACTTGACCCAGCTTATCCTAAAGAGCGCTTAGCCTTCATATTAGAAGATACCCAAACGTCAGTATTATTAACTCAGCGGCGTTTACAGGAAAGATTCCCCCTGATCAAAGCCCAAACGATTTGCTTGGACACAGACTGGAAAATGATTGCTCAGGAGAGTGAGGAAAATCTGGCTCTAAAGACGTGTGCTGAAAACTTGGCTTATGTCATTTACACTTCCGGTTCTACAGGCAAA
>CAZZVG010000021.1:0-14820 GCA_964657295.1 Iningainema sp.
AGAGATTTATCAAGCATATAAGAGTATTCCTATTTATATGGAACAACAATATTATTTGAATTGCTCAGGATTTCAATCAACTTTTAATCCGAACAAGCGTTTTATTTTAAACCAAATCAGTCTAATTTTCCAGAATTTACTTGTCTCCATTGCTTGAATCCTATTCTGACAATACTCCCAGCCTGCATGAGCTTGTTGCAACTGAATTTGCGTCTTCTCCCATTCCATCTGAACCTGTTGTAGATGGTTCAGAGAACGATCTAAATCTTCTTTTATCTGATATAGTGTATTTTGAGAGGATTCCCAGTTTTCTTTTGTTTGGTGTAGTTGACCTTGCGCCTGATTTAAACACATTTGTTTTTCTTGAATTTCCCCTTGAGAACGATCAATCTCGACCTGTTGTTGCTGAATTTGAGATTGCGATCGCGCTAACTCTTCTTTTTGCTCCTGAATTTGAGATTGCGATCGCGCTAACTCTTCTTTTCGCTCCTGTAATTGAATTTGAGCTTGCTCCAACTCAAACTTGACTTGCTCCATTTGAGTTTGGTAACACTTCATTTCCTCAATGACTTGAGAATGCTGTTTATTCAAAACCGCATACTTTTCCTCCAATGCTGCGTACTTACCTTCTAATGACAAAGGAAATGCTCTGATAGCAAACTGTAATGTATCAGCATCCTTATCTTCTTCAATTTCTTTAATAATCTTACTATCAAAATGATTTTTTTCTACTTCTGGTATCCAATTAGATCCAGAAAATATAGGTAGCTTTGTTCGCTTTATCACATCTACAAAATATCCGGAATCATCAAATAATTGTTCAACTGTTTTTCTTGTAAAAAATCTTAAATGCGTATTATCTAAAATTCCCAGTTCCATATAATCAAAGCGTCCCTGCAATAAAGCCAGACGAATAGCTCCATGAGCGATATTAGGTATCGAAGCAACCACATATCCTTCTGGTTTTAATAACTGCTTAGTTTCCTGCAAGACTTTCCACGGATCGCGCAAATGTTCTAAAACATCTCCAAAAACAGCTACGTCAAACGTTTGCTGGGGTAAAATCTCGCTTAAAGAGACAAAATCCAAATCGGCAACAATAACTTGTTGGCAATATTGCTCAGCAACTTTAGCTGCACTGGGATTAATTTCAACCCCAGTGACTTGGCATCCTTTGCTCTTCAGCAACTGAGCGAAATAACCAGTCGCACAGCCAAAATCTATGACTTGCTTGTTGTCTCCTACCAAACGCGACATTTTCTTTAAGCTACTATTCTCATCCAAATCTGCTTCAGACAGATCTGATACTAAAGGATAATCTTTCTCCGAGTTATTGCTCATACAATCAGACTCTCGTCCTTAGTTGTTAACATAGATAATTGCTGACATACTTTAACGCTAATAGGCGTGTCCACCAAAGCATGAATCCGCTTGCCTGTATCTGGAGGCAATACCTGAAAAACTATAGCATTATCAATCCAATCAAACGTCATTGCCGTGTAGTTTTCAGCACCCGCTACTGTGAAACTATAAGAACCGGGACGCAGTGGTAGATTAAATTTGAATTCTACCTGTAGTTGAGTTCCCGGAGCTAATTTTTCAATGGGAAAGTTTTCTTCAATAGTATTGCTACCAATAAGTTCGTTACCATTTTTATCGCAGACAAAAAAGCCGACAATACATCCTTGAAGCGGCTCATAAACTTGGATTTCTACAAGCAATGTCACTTGTTCGTTGAATCCAAAAATGGGAATCTCCCCAGGATCTTCGCCAAATTGGTTAATTAACTTGACATTTTCAATCAATGCCTTGCGGTTTCCCCTGCGTACCTGCTTGACTCTGACTGGCTGCTGTAGTTTTTTAGGCAACGTCGGAACTTCGCTGACTTCAAGATTTTGTTGGACTTCTTCAGGAGATGTAATTCCCAACTCTGCTTCTGTAACAAGCTTCATGTATTTAATGATCACATCGTTGGGTGACCCAGTAGCGTAAATTTTGCCTCTATCGATCATGACGGCAGAATTACATAAAGTTTTGATTGCTCCTGAATCGTGGGAGACGAATAATGTTGTGACTCCAGAATCCATCAAAGCTCGCATCCGTCGAATACAGCGATGTTGAAACACAATATCCCCAACGGCTAGTGCTTCATCAACAATTAAAACTTCTGGATCAACATTGACTGCTACTGCAAACGCCAAACGGACGAACATACCACTGGAATAAGTTTTAACAGGCTGTTCTATAAAATCTCCAATATCTGCAAATCCAGCGATTTCATCAAATTTATCTTCAATTTCCTTTTGACTTAAACCCAACAGCCGTCCATTAAAAAACACATTTTGCCGTCCGGTAAACTCTGGGTTAAAACCACTACCGAGTTCCAACAGCGCGGAAACTCTACCCTTAACCTGGACTTCTCCCGTTGTTGGTGTCAGTGTTCCAGCAATGATTTGTAACAGAGTACTTTTCCCAGAACCATTTCGCCCCACAATTCCTAGCGTCTTTCCTTTGGGAATTTCCAGGTTAATATCTCGTACCGCCCAAAAATCATCAAATCTACTCTTCCCAGGTAACAACAGTTCCTTGAGTCGATCTACCGGACGAGCATACCGCTTAAAGCACTTTGAGACATTCTTCAGGGAAATTACTATATCTTCTGTCATGCTTTTGCTGTCTTTTTACTTAAAACTGACACAACATTAATAGATGACGTTCTCTGAAGAAAACTTGCCTCAGCTACCCATACTATTTTGCCAGAATTTACAAACTTATAACGTCACTTTGTCAAATTTTCATCTATACACTCTGACCGTCAACTGTTGGCTATGAACAGAGTTGTGTAGACTTTCTATCAGCCACCCTAACAACTAAGTTGAAAATTAGCGGCTTTACAAGATAAATTAGGGTTATAATACGCATCTCCTGCCATATTTGTCAAATACTTGTTCCATTTATTACTTAATACAGACAGTTCTTCCGGTGTTACACCTTTCTGGTGGCTGACTGGTTCGTAGTGAATAAGTTGAGCGTAAGGCGTTACGACATTGCGATATCCGGCTTGATGTGCTTTTAAGCACAAATCTACATCATTGTAGTGCAGCGGAAACTGCTCATCTAATCCTCCTAACTGCTGAAACACCTCTTGCCGAATCATCAAGCAAGCCGCAGTCACAGCTAAATAATTTTTGTTAACAATGTTTGAACAATAATAACCATAACTAGGGTGTTCGCTGTCAAAACCGTAGAATGCATGACAGGGATTGCCTTCTAGAAATATCACTCCTGTATGCTGTATTCTCCCGTCAGGTAACAAAAGTTTTGCTCCGACTGCGCCAATGTCTTTTTGTTGTGCAAGTTCTAACATTGATTCCAACCAGTCAGAGTGCATCACCTGTGTATCATCATTCAGCAACAGCAGGAATTGTCCTTTGGCTTTGGCGACTCCTAAGTTTATTCGCATTGAGAAGTTAAATGGTTCAGCACCACGAACTATGTGTAGGTTCTTAGATGCAATTGCTTGTAAAGTTGTTTCTGGAATATCATATCCATCAACTACTATAATTTCATAATTACGATAGGTACTCTTTTCTTGAATGCTATGGATGCAATTTTCTAGAAGACACAGAGAACCCGAAGAAGTTGTCATCCTTTTGCCAGCACTGGGAATAATAATGCTAATTAACGGATTGCCAATAAGATTGCGTCTAACTCTATAAATACCTGGATTTGGTGTTTCTTCTACATGTCCTAAGTAGGGACTGCGTTCCAGCATTGCTTCCAAAGCTTTTCTCCCGGCAGTATATGCCCAAGGCTTGGCTTGAGATCCTGAAGCGGCCGAGGAGGGAATAGTTCGCCAATGATAGAGAATTTTGGGAATATGGTAAATGTTCTTCGTTTTTTCGACAACTCGTAATACCAAGTCATAATCTTGCGAACCGTCATACTCGCTGCGAAAACCACCAATTTCACGAATAATGCTATGGCGATATACACCAAGATGACAAGTGTACATACAGGAATAGAAATACTCCGGTGACCAATCAGGTTTAAAACACGGAGTGAATCGGTGTCCTTTAGTATCTATTTTATCTTCATCACTATAAATAAAATCTGCGTCTGGTTTGTGGTTTATGAGTTTGGCATTTTCAAATAAAGCATCAATTGCTAATTCATCATCATGATCCAGAAGAGCTATATAGTCTCCTGTAGCCAACTCTAAAGCCGAGTTACTCGCAGCTGAAATATTGCCATTTTCCGTGCGGAAGACAACTTTAATACGCGAGTCTCGTTGACTGTATTCAGTGAGAATAGAGCGAATATAGGTTTTGGTGGAAGCATCGTCTGCAACACAAAGTTCCCATTCTGGATAAATTTGATTTTGCACAGATTCAATCGCTCTCTTTAGCCATTTTTCCTGGACGTTATATACTGGCATAATCACGGAAAATTTCGGTCGTAGCTGCCAATGCTGCATTTGTTCTTCAGATAAAGCAATATCTTGCTTGGTTAAGCGATGATTCGCTATCCATTTTTGATAAGCTATCCTCTCCTTAACATACGATGCTGCACGTTGATACAAATATAGTAAGAGTCTTTGCGTTCCTCGCTGTTGCCATAAATGCTTCAGCTTAGTGAATTTTTTACTAGATATAATCATTTTGCGCTTACCACAGCATTTTATTTAATGGTAAAATGAGCTTCACGAAATATTTGAGCATAGATCTGCAACATCTCCGCAAAAGCGATTGTGCTACCTAGAACATAACGAGAGTTATCAGCCAAACGCGATCGCATACTGTTCCAAGTCAGATAAAAAAGCTTTTTACAATCAAGATTTTTAAAGCTTGCCATCCGTATCGTTGCCAACCCCTTAGAGAACTGCCACTTCACAAAACATCCGCAAATGCTGGACGTAGACGACGATAACAGGACAATCCGCTCCAAAACACCACAAGCGCAATGATAGAAGCAACTCCCCACTCGCCCCAATGCTTAAAGTCTCCTACTAAAACTAAGTCACGATAAACTTCTGCAATAGCTGCCATTGGATTTAACCAAAACACCCAACCTCGCCATTGCTGTGGAATCACACTCGCCGGATAGACGAGTGGTGTCAAATAAAACCAAATATTGATTATTACCCCTAAGGTTTGGGGGATATCCCGTAAAAATACTGTAAATCCCGCCGCAAAATAACCCAAACCAGCCGTAAACAATACCTGCGGCAGCCAAATCAACGGTAAAAGCGCTAAAGTCGGATGTAAAGTATGAGAAATGAATGCTACCAAAACAATCAATGCCATTAAACCAAAAGAACTTTCAATGAATGCTGACAATACTGCCACCAGCGGTAACAAAGTTAAGGGAAATACGACTTTCTTGACTAAATTTGGGTTTCCTACCACCGAACCAGCAGACTGCGTAAGTCCACTTGTAAAGGCAATCCAAGGAAGCAATCCCGCAAATAACCATAGACCAAAAGTGAGATTTTCATTTGTCGGCAAGCCCTTAAGAGCTAGCTTGACCTTCAGTACTATCGAAAACACATAAGTATAAATGAGTAACTGTGACAACTGATTTAACAAAGGCCACAAATTACCCATAACAGAACCTTTGTAACGCGCCTCTAGATCGCGTCGTACCAGAATTCTCAGTAAGTCGAACTTTGCCCACCACGATTCGTTAATTGGCAAAAAACGCCTGAGATCACCAGCCTTACGGATAACTACTCGCATTGGTCGCAACAATTTCTATTTCCTCGCTTACTATTTACATACTTAACTTGGTCTGCTCAGTCGGAATTATGTAACTTAATTTATAGCCCGCGCCACAGCTTTGTATTGTGCCTCATCTTCAGCAAAAGATTCTCTGACTTTACATACTGCTCTCGCTCGTTGTTGTAAAAAGCTTACCTCTTATCGTCCGTCCTTTGTCGTCTGGAACAGCATCGTCGCCTCATAATAGATTCAGGTGTGGCAATCAGATTGATCTAAATATAATCATCTTTTGGCTTCAGGCATTTAAGCAGAGTGCCTTATTCAGCTACACTGAGTTTTGTTGATCGCATTAAATTAGCTGGTATGGAAATCGGACAAAAAGTTAAAGTTTATCGTTTACGCGATCGCGTATCTAGTCCTATCGTCAAAAGGCTGGGACAAGTAGGTACTATACAAGGCTTCAAAATGACCGATAGTAGTGGTGTCGGCGTCGTGGTGAAGTTTGACGATAATTTCACCACTTGGTTTTTTGAAGAGGAACTCAAACTCGCGCAGTAGGCAGTGTCAGATGATAATAGCCGAGTGCTAAGTTGGAGTTAAAAAATCGGCTATAAAAATTAGGAATCTTGAAATGGCCCTGATCTTGACATTTTTGGGCAAAGGCAGCACCAATCGAACACAAATTGCGATCGCTGCTGCCAAGTTACTAGCAAGCCAAGGAAAGCGCGTCCTCCTAGCGGGACAAGCAGAACCAGCATTGCCAACTCTTTTGGGTATCCCCGTTGGTTACGAGCCTCAGGAAATTGGTGCTAATTTGCATGTCGTGCAGTTACAAACCTCCTCACTGCTAGAAAGTATTTGGGAGTCCGTGAAAAAACTGGAGAGACAATATCTCCGTAGCCCCTTTCTCAAGGATATTTATGGTCAAGAACTGCCAGTCTTGCCTGGGATGGATGGCGCTCTTGCTTTGAATGCCATCCGCGAATACGATGAAAGTGGCAAATATGATGCGATCGTCTACGACGGTACGGGCGACGTTTCTATGTTGCGAATATTGGGGATGCCAGAGTCTCTCAGTTGGTTCGTGCGGCGGTTTCGGCAATTATTTGTCAATTCTGACATAGGCAAGGCAATTTCTGAATCACCCTTTGTTCAACCGCTGATTAGCACATTTTTCAATATTAACTGGACGGCAGATACTTTTTCTCAACCTACCAACCAAATTAATAATTTGTTGGATAAAGGAAGAGCAGTTCTTGCCGATCCCAAGCGGTTTGCAGCTTTCTTAGTCACAACAGACGATCCTGTGGAAGTGGCTACGGCTCGTTATCTTTGGGGTAGCTCTCAACAAATCAGTCTCACTGTTGGAGGGATAATAGTTGTATCAGATAATACAAGCATCAATTTCGGAGCGGATTTTTCTCCCCTACCAGTCAGTGTCGTTCCCAACCCAACACTGGGTGATTGGCAACCATTGATCGATGCTTTACCCAACTTTGCCGAACAAGCAACACAAGCTCCCAAGCCCATCGAGTTTGATATCTCTGCCCGTCAGGTACGCTTATTCTTACCAGGATTTGAGAAAAAGCAAGTTAAACTAACTCAGTATGGACCAGAAGTCACCGTAGAAGCAGGAGATCAGCGACGTAATCTTGTCCCACCTCCATCTTTAAGTGGCAAGACTATTACTGGCGCAAAGTTTCAGAATAATTATTTGATAATCTCGTTTTGAGAGAGTCGGGGCGGGTTTAATCGCTCTTAACATCAGAACACAAACACAACATCTTACAAAACCCGCCCTTATAGTCGGAGCGGAGTTGTTGTAGACATGCAACAAAGCAGCGCTTCTGTACAGGAGTTAAGAGGAGTTAAGAATACAATTAAAATTGCTTACTCTATACTATTTGTACTCTCATTCATCACAAACTTCTCCACTCCTGACTCCTCACTAAGCTATACATTATGTCTGAATCAACTCCAATTACCCCAAATCCCGATTCACAACCGGAAGCAAAAGCTGTTGTTGATCGTAGTGCTCAAACCAGGCAACTCCTGGGTATGAAAGGTGCCGCATCAGGAGAAACCTCTATTTGGAAAATCCGCTTGCAATTGATGAAGCCCATCACCTGGATTCCCCTCATTTGGGGTGTCGTTTGTGGTGCGGCTTCTTCTGGTGAATATACTTGGACACTGGAAAACGTGTTGAAGTCAGCTGCGTGTATGTTACTAGCTGGACCATTGATGGCAGGTTACACGCAAACTCTAAATGAATACTACGATCGCGAAATCGATGCCATCAACGAACCTTATCGTCCAATTCCCTCCGGAGCAATTCCCTTACCCCAGGTAATTACGCAAATTTGGGTATTGTTAATTGCAGGCAATGCCTTAGCTTTTGCTCTAGATGTTTGGTCAGGTCATCAATTCCTAACTGTGACAGTCACAGCTATACTGGGTTCAATTATAGCATATATCTATTCCGCACCACCACTCAGGCTCAAACAAAACGGTTGGCTAAGCGGCTATGCTTTGGGTGCAAGCTACATCGCCTTACCTTGGTGTACCGGTCATGCTTTGTTTGGTGAACTTAATTGGAAAATTGTCGTGATCACCGTGGTGTATAGTTTAGCAGGTTTGGGCATTGCCATTGTCAATGACTTCAAAAGTGTGGAGGGCGATCGCCAGTTCGGATTAAAGTCACTACCAGTCATGTTTGGTGTCAGCACTGCAGCCTGGATTTGTGTAGTATTAATTGATGTGTTTCAAGCGGCGATCGCAGTTTATCTCATTAGCATCCATGAAAATTTGTATGCAGCAATTCTACTCCTGCTCATAATTCCGCAAATCACCTTCCAAGATATGTACTTCTTGCGTGATCCTCTCAAAAATGATGTCAAGTACCAAGCAAGTGCCCAACCGTTTTTGGTACTCGGAATGCTTGTTGCTGGTTTAGCGATCGGTCATGCTGGCGTGTATTAAATAAAGTTAGGAATGAGGAGTTTTCACTTATTAACTCATAACTCCTGTAGAGACGCTCCATTTTGTTGCATCTCTACAACAACTCCTCACTCCCAAGCCTACTCTCCGCATTCATAACTCTTTTTAGGATTTACCGTGTTACAACTCCTATATTTCCTCATCAATGCAATTCAACCTTTTTTAGTGCCTACTTGCTTCTTATGTGCTTGGACATTAGTCATTCTCTTTGCTTGGAGTCTTTGGACAACAGCAAGAGACACCATTAGTAAAGCTCAGGAAATGCATCAAGTCCCCTGTACAGGCTGCCAGTTTTTTACCCAAGATTACCGCCTCAAATGTACCGTTCATCCCTGTATTGCCAACACAGAAGAAGCCATAAATTGTCGGGACTACCAACCAAAGACTAATTCCATGTTTTATTAGTTGGTTGTTAGTCGTTGAGTTTAACCCTAAGCGTGAAATGGCATCAGTGCATAAGTTGATTTCACTTACACCTAATTAACCTTAGTTGCTAGTTATCAAAAAGCGCCTTCATTAACGTATAAAATTCATTTTCTTAGTATTAAAAAGTACTTTTATGAAAAGGATTGTATCAAATTGATACCGTTTAGAGGCATTAACTAGCAACTTACTTTAATTAAGAATCACGACTTATCTATGGTCTTGACTCAAACTCAACCAACATTGCGGAGTATCATATGAGCGGATTTGGTCACGGTTCCGTCGGCACACGGGAACAAGCATTTACGACTCTGCTGGACTTAAGAGAAGAAGGCTATCCAACACATAAACTGGTGGAACTTGCGGCAAAGATCAAGGCAGACGTTGATACAGTTAAAGACGGTCCCGATCCTGAAGAAAACCTTTGGGTACCAGCTGGCTATACCTACTTTGGTCAATTCATCGATCACGATCTCACCTTCGACAACACATCATCACTCAACCCAGCAGATGTTGGAGAACAAGATCGTTTACCTAGCAACTTGCGTACCCCACGCTTTGATTTGGACTCCTTATATGGCGACGGACCCGACGCTCAGCCTTTCTTATACGCTGAGGACGGTGCCTCTTTGTTGTTCAAAGATAGCCATGAGAATCAATCTCAAACCACTTATGAGCAAGCAACTCAAGACTTACTGCGTAGCCCCAACGGTCGCGCTATTATTGGCGATAAGCGCAATGACGAAAACTCTATCGTTAGCCAAATCCAATTGGCATTTGTCAGATATCACAATGCAGTGGTTAAGAAGCTGAGCAAAGATGATGAAAAACTAACTGGTACTGCCCTATTTAATCAAGCACGCAATGAGGTGCGCTGGACTTATCAAAAGCTCGTGATCGAAGACTTTTTACCGCGCATTGTCAAAGCTGAAGTGTTTGCTGACCTTCAGGAAGCCACAACACCTGAAGAGCGGGAAGACCTGTACGCCCTTTATACTGAAGATAAGCGGCAAAATTTGCCCCGCGAATTTGTGGTTGCAGCTTACCGCTTCGGACACTCAGGAGTGAGGACAGGTTATCGGCTGAACAAAGAGACTCGCTTGAGTATTTTCCCGCCCAGTAAGGATGATTCAAAATCAGATGACGACGACAGTTTGCTAGGATTTGATCCGCTCCCCAAAACCCATGTCATTGATGACTGGGGTCGCTTTTTTCCAAATACGAAACCTGGAGTTTTCCCGAACGAACTTCGAGACGAAGCCGCAGATGATGAAGAACGCCCTGAAGTCCGGCTACAACTTGCTTACAAAATTGATCCCACCTTGGTAGATCCACTTGGTGTTTTGCCACCCAAGGTGCTACCTACCAGCGCGACGGTTGGGGGCTTGGTTAAGGAAGTTGAGGACACAATCAGCCCTGACCACTTGCCAGACACAGAGGCTACCCCCCCGCGTCCCTCGTTAGCTCTCCTCAACTTACTTCGTGGCAACATATATAAAGTGCAAGGCGGACAAGTGATCGCATATGTACTCCAGGAAGTTGGTTTTCCGGTTAAAATACTAGAACCAAAGCACCTATCTACGAGAAATGCGGTTGAAGGAAAGGATGGATTTTTCAAATTTGAAGAAATCGATTCAACTCTTCAAAAAGACACTCCTCTGTGGTTTTATATCTTGGCCGAGGGTCAAGCCTCGGTTGTGGATGCAATCATATTAGAAAAAGATGGGACGTTCAATGAAGAACAACTACTCAAAGGAGATGGGGCTAAAACTCAGCTAGGCTGGGTGGGCGGTCGGATTGTAGCCGAGGTGTTTTATGGTCTGTTGGATTCGGATAGTGAGTCCTACTTCAATGCAGCACCTGAAAACTGGGAGCCGTTGCTAGGAGGTAAGAAAGAAGTCATCTTGGCTAACCTTCTCAAGTTCGCCGGACTAACCGTTGGTAACTGAGCAAGTGCGGTGAGAGAATTATTACTAATTCTTTTTCCTCCCCTGCTTAACTGAACCGGATTGATTTTTAGGTCTGTCTGTGATCAAATGAGCAAAAAAATTTCTGAGCTGTTCTGGCCAGTTAGGAACGGCTCAGGTTTGTTCTTTGATGTCAACATATGCTCTATTTGAACAATCAGTATACGACTTACCCAAGAGTCCTCCAAAAAGGAACCTTACTAGGCTTAGAGAACACAAAAGAATAAGAGTTTGAGAGAGTTTTTGTCTAATTCCTAAAGTATTTAAACGGACATGATATAATTGGAATTCTTCATGCTTGGCAATTGCTGGAGTTGATTCTTATTGTTGAGCTAAGAGGATGATTAGACAAATTAAAACCCAGCGTTCCCACCCTCATCTCACCCAAGTTTTTGCTCTATGGCTGGGAATGTTTCTACTTTGCACTTCACCAACTTACGCCGAACAAGTAAAAACTTCCTGTGCTGAAAAATTCGTCGCCAGTAAGTGCGTTACAGATTTCTCGCAAATATTCACAGAACTGGCACAAGCGAAGGTGGTGTATCTAGGAGAAACTCACGATAGTTCCGAAGACCACCAAAATCAGCTAAAAATTATTAAAGATCTCTACAAACGGCATCCCAAAATTGCGATCGCAATGGAAATGTTTCAGCGTCCCTATCAAGAAGTTGTCAATCAATATCTTGCAGG
Organism: Iningainema sp.; assembly: GCA_964657295.1. Lineage (GTDB taxonomy): Bacteria > Cyanobacteriota > Cyanobacteriia > Cyanobacteriales > Nostocaceae > Rhizonema. The sequence goes on from CAZZVG010000021.1 coordinate 11,798, forward strand.
GAAACTGACAGAACAAGAATTTGTAGAGAAAAGCGAGTATGAAAAACGCTGGGGTATTCCTTGGGAAAATTACGCTCCTATTTTCCGGTTTGCCAAAGAAAAACAACTGCCCATCTTAGCTGTAAATACACCTGCAGAAATAACCCGTAAAGTTAGTCGTGAGGGTTTAGAAAGTCTAACACCATCCCAACGGCAATACATTCCTCCCTTCTCAGAAATTCGCACAGACAATCAAGAGTATCGCCAACGTTTACAGCAAGTCTTTCAACAACATCAAGCCGCCAGTCATGGCAGCAACACTGATTTTGAACGCTTCTTTCTAGCACAAGTACTATGGGATGAAACAATAGCAGATGGTGTTGCTAAGTTTGTCAAAACTCATCCAGATTATCAAGTAATAGTGTTAGCTGGGCAGGGACACATTATCTATGGCTACGGCATTCCCAGCCGCGTTGCCCGTCGTCTCAACGGTAAACTGATTCAGCGTTCAGTGTTGTTGAGTCCACCTGATGAAACCGCACCCAAAGATCGGGCGATCGCCGACTTTATCCTTTCTAAATAGTTAGCCACATTTGAGCCAATTCACTCTTCCTCGGATTCATCTTGGTAAAATAATCAGTACAAATCCTCTAAAAATTGACATATTTCCACTCAATCGCTTCAGTGAAGCGTTCTAAGTGTTTAACATTTGTAGTAGTTATAACAATGTATTGACCGGGATATTCCTCCTTAAGAATTCTCCAATGAGCAGCAATAATAATATCTGCATCAATATTTTTATTATCAGATGTTTGAATTCCTTGACGACGGGCTTCAGCCCAAAGTTGAGCCGCTTGTTTCATTACTCTTTTAGTCAATGGTAAAAAGTCAATGACTTCTTGGAGAGCATCTAAATTTTTTATACCTTGAATTGTTGGGTTTGTCAATGAGGCCAAAAGTAAACTTCTTCTCACTTCATAGTCACAGATATCTGAAGTTACCATATAAGCACTTCTAGAAAGTAACCGGTAAAGCCATTGTTTACATTCTTTTGCAACTCCTGCATTGCTAGGAGAACAAACTAAACCCAGTACCCCCGTATCTAAAAAAACAATCATTCCTTGGAGTAAAGCTTATGCCCTGGCATTCGTTCATCATCAACTATTTTTTTGAAAGATTCAAAATAGCTTTCCCTTTGTTTTGACTCTTCTTCTGAAACTTCTTCTACTATCCACCCTCTTAAAAGTTTCATGGCCGATTGATTTTTTTGTAATTGTTCTTCTGGTGTCTGCCCCAGATGCTTCATAAATGGTGTTAAAGAATGTTTAAGTTGTATAAATTTTTGTATCGCCATATTTGCTCTGATTAAGTTACTCAACTAATTTTGGGAAAACACGTTTGTATTAGCAGTTCAAATTTTCAACTTTTTTACAAACGGTTCAAAGACTGGAATCAATTCCGGATCACTGACAACTAGAGTCGGGAAAGAGCGATCGCTGTAATCTTCTCCTGGCAATAATGGAAACGGTTCTGACTTTAATGATATCCAAGTACCACCAGCTGCTTGAACAATCACCCAAGCAGCTGCAAAGTCCCAAACTTTTGGTGTCGCTTCGATACCCGCCAAAACCGCCCCAGACGCAACCGTCAGGAAATTGTAGCTGGCAACACCCAGCATCCGCAGTTTGCAGGGGAAGTCTTTTTGGATGATCGCGGTGCTACGAGAGCAGAGGTTAAAAAAGTGATTGCTACTGATAGCATCACTACTCGTATGGATCGGGTGGCGATCACGAAATGCCCCACTTGGTACTGTTAAACCAGATGAACCTTCCCAGAAGCCGTGAAAACTTTGGTCCATTGGTGGTACGTAAATATACCCAAATACTGGTGTCCCTTGATATAGCAATCCTAGAGAAATTGACCAAATAGGAATACCGCGTGTAAAGTTAGTGGTGCCGTCTAAGGGGTCAATCACCCAGCACCACTCCGTGCCGGGATAAATGCGATCGCTCTCTTCGCTGAGGATACCATAACCAGAAAAAGTCGATGCGATCGCATCACTAATTTCCCGATCCGCCCATTGATCTGCTTGCGTCACCAAACTACCATCAGCTTTTTGCAAAGCCTGCACCTGCCCAAAATCCTGCATCAGTTGCTTTCCCACTCTAGCCGTAGTGGTTTGAGCAAATTCCAGAATCGTCGTCCAAAATTCAGTCATTTGTATAGATAGGTAATGGATAGTGGTTAGTAGATCGTTCTAATTAAATATAGGGGCGGGTTTCATCAAGATAATTTATCCGAGCAAACCCGCCCCTACTAACAAATATTATCGCTCTCTAGAGGCCATCGCTCGTCTAGCACTTGCTTGAAATTCTGCAGTATTCACAGAGTTTAGTAAACTAACTGCAAAAATCATACCTAGTGCTGATGTGGCAAACACCAGACTGTAAGCTAACACTGGCGTGTTGAGCAACCTTCGACCTAGATCTAACAGTCCTCCTCCACCGACTGTAGCCAAACCTTGAGCCAACGCCTGTGCTAAACCCCAAGCTCCTAGAAACGTCCCGGCTGTTTCTGCCGATGTCAGATCCAGCATTAAACTGACTGCCCCATTTGTTAAAACTCCACCAGCCAAACCCAGCACCAAAACAGCACTTTTCAGCAGAACTGAATCACCAGTAAAACCAGTCGCAATCACCAAACCAAAGCTAGCGGCGACTGCCCAACATCCTAATCGAGCCGTCTTTTGTTTACCCAACCGAGGGACAATCAAAAAACCCGTGACGCTCATTCCCACCAAAACACCAATTCCCCAGCAAGCGTTCAGCAAAGCACCTTGAGCTACAGTCATATGAAAGACTTCGCCGCCAAAAGGCTCTAAAATCGGTTGTTGTAAGAACAAGCTAATTGTCATGACTAACAAAAAGCTGAAAAATAGCGCTGTTTGACGGCTAGCTGTCAAAACTTTCAGAGCTTTACTTAAGGTGATACGATTTTCTCGGTCTGCTAATATGGAGCGCGAGGCAAAGCGGGAGTATTTTTTT
>CAZZVG010000021.1:14830-15919 GCA_964657295.1 Iningainema sp.
ACAAACGACTGCGATCGGTAAAATGATAAATAAGCGGTTGACTGACCCTTGTAAAGTTTCTCGAGTGAGTCCTTCTAGCAGCTTCTTACTAATAACTGCCCCAACTACGATTCCCACCATCAGCAGTGACCAGACAACCCCTACCAGTTTAGAACGGTTATCCTCATCAGAAACATCGACCAATAGAGCCGCATAAGTTGTGGAACTTGCGTCAATACAAAGACCATATAGGGCAAATACGAGTGCCAAGAGTAAAGCCCACGCAGTGCTTTCTGGTGTCCAGCCACTACTTGAGCTCGCGCCTAACTGCCACACGATCTGCACAGCCAGAAACACAAACACTGCTAACACCGACAAACCAGCCCAGATATAGCCAGTACGATGATAACCCCAAAGCTTTTTAGCATCCGACATCTGCCCGAACCAGATGCGACCAGGGGAAACAAATAGAGCCATTGCCGTTGTGCCTGCGGCGATCGTCGCAGGCATTCCAAGAAGTTTTGGGTCAATCATCACTCGATTGAGGACTCCCAGCGTCAGCACCGACATAATCCCCAAGCCCATTTGGAATAAACCCAGCCTAAACATGGTCAGCAAATTGACCTTTGGTAGAGATAGGGAGTTTTCCTCAAAATCAAATAAATCGCCACTTGCCATAGTTACTTTTTTAAAGGAATATAAAAGTTAATTTTGCATCAATTAATCTTTAAGAAGAACTCAGAATATTAAGAGTAGAAGTTGTCGGGGTATTCAATATAGCGTTTAGACACAAATCTTGATAATAGTTGCCTTTCTGCACCTTTCTTCGTCCTTTTTCCCTTGGTAAATTTGAGGTGTTGATGGAGGATATTCCCTCCAAGCTAGATACTCTGGTGGAGGGATGGACTATTTGCTGGTCAGCTTGTTAAATAAAATTAAAGATAACTTGCACGTTTGTCATAAGTAGATCATGAATCTTAACGAGAAATGTGCTGTATGGGTTGTTGCTCATAGAGGTGGATCAAAGAAAAATCTGCCGTATTTTTAATCTAAATTCCAGTAAAGAGAACAGCGCGGAGAAACCATGAGCAAAGTTTATTTGATTACGGG
>CAZZVG010000022.1:0-2280 GCA_964657295.1 Iningainema sp.
ATCCCGCCATGTCAACGCCGGAAAATCTCCAGATAGTGTTTCTATTAAGAAACCACATTTCGACGATGATCCAACCAGGTCACATATCCGGATCGGACCATGACTGATGTCTGACCCGTCAGCAGGATCGGCGAAGCTGTATCAGGCAACGACACGCGTCTGCCCCCTAATGCGCCTCGATCCACAGGTAGTGTGAAGCCGTGGAAGTGTCGAAACCGTCCGCCAGGGTCAGGCGGCCGTTCGTCAGATCAACTGTCGTGTAGCCGGCCAGAGTGGCCGCTGCCCAGGACTTGCCGTCGTTGGTGGAGGCGAACAGTGTCAGGCCGGTGGCGTTCACCGCTCCATAGTTGTCGGCCGTCAGGAAAACGCACGCGGTCCGGTTGATGCCCCACATGGTCAACTGGTCATTGGCATGAAAGTTGACCACGGTGTCCCATGTCGCAATGGGCTGACGATCGTCGACGAAGAACGTGTCCAGGCCAGTGCCTCCCACCAGATAGTTGGCCCCGGTGGATCCGTCGATCACGTTGTTGCCGTTGACCTCACTCACGTCGATCGCATCCATGCCGCTTCCCGTATGGATAAATACGTTAGGGGAGGTCGCCCGGATGTTCAGGTTCTCCGGGGCAATGCTTGCGACCTCATCCTGCACGATGAACTGGTTCTTCAGCCACGACACCGGCCCGGTATAAGCCTCCCCGCGCGCCAGGAACGTGCTGCCGCTGATGGTGTCGGTGACAATGGAAACGATGGGGACAATGTTGGTAGGGACAGAAATCAGCGCCGTGCTGACTATTTTGGAACATTACCCAATAGACATTCTCGGTCTGAACTGTGCCACCGGTCCAGACTTGATGAAACCACATATTAAGTATCTTTCAGAACATTCACCTTTTGTCGTTTCCTGTATTCCCAATGCGGGGCTACCAGAAAACGTTGGTGGTCACGCTTTTTATAAGCTGACACCAGTAGAATTGCGGATGTCATTAATGCATTTTGTTGAAGATTTGGGTGTCCAAGTGATTGGGGGTTGCTGTGGGACATCTCCGGAACACATTCAACAATTAGCAGAAATTGGCAAGGAGTTGAAGCCAAAAGTCAGACATCCGCAAATAGAACCAGCCGCAGCATCGATTTACAGTACTCAAGTTTATGATCAAGACAACTCATTCTTAATTGTCGGTGAACGCCTGAACGCCAGTGGTTCTAAGAAGTGTCGCGAACTGCTGAACACCGAAGACTGGGATGGATTGGTGTCGATGGCAAGAAGCCAGGTAAAAGAAGGCGCACACATCCTCGATGTGAATGTAGACTATGTGGGACGTGACGGTGTGCGAGATATGCACGAAGTCGTATCTCGCTTGGTAAACAATGTGACACTACCTTTGATGCTGGACTCCACGGAATGGGAGAAGATGGAGGCGGGGTTAAAAGTGGCAGGAGGTAAGTGTTTACTTAATTCCACGAACTATGAAGATGGTGAAGAGCGTTTCTTAAAAGTTTTGGAATTGGCGAAGAAGTACGGTGCGGGTGTTGTCATTGGTACAATTGATGAAGATGGGATGGCGCGGACTACTGAGCAGAAGTTTGCGATCGCCCAACGAGCCTATCGTCAAGCTGTTGAATACGGCATCTCACCTCAAGAAATATTTTTTGATACCCTGGCTCTCCCAATTTCTACGGGGATTGAAGAAGACCGAAAAAATGGTAAAAGTACAATTGAATCCATCCGTCGCATTCGCCAAGAGTTACCTGGTTGTCACGTTATTTTAGGTGTCTCCAACATTTCCTTTGGTTTGAACCCGGCAGCACGAGTTGTGTTGAACTCCATGTTTTTACACGAGGCGATGGCTGCGGGGATGGATGCGGCAATTGTCAGTGCTAGCAAGATTTTACCACTGGCGCGGATTGAAGAACGACATCAAGAAGTTTGTCACCAGTTGATTTACGATGAACGTAAATTTGAGGGCGATATCTGCGTTTACGATCCCCTGACAGAACTGACGACACTGTTTGAAGGAGTAACAACAAAACGCGATAAAGGTGTTGATCAAAATTTACCCATAGAAGAACGCTTGAAGCGCCATATCATCGACGGTGAACGCATTGGTTTGGAAGAACAACTGACGAACGCACTACAAACATATCCACCCCTGCATATTATCAATACTTTTCTGCTGGATGGGATGAAAGTCGTAGGTGAGTTGTTTGGTTCGGGGCAAATGCAGTTACCCTTTGTGTTACAATCAGCCGAAACCATGAAAACAGCGGTTGCTTATC
>CAZZVG010000022.1:2290-15826 GCA_964657295.1 Iningainema sp.
ATCTAGAACCGTTCATGGAAAAGTCAGAATCAGGTAACAATGCCAAGGGAACCTTTATTATTGCCACAGTCAAAGGCGATGTTCACGACATTGGGAAAAATCTGGTGGATATCATCTTGTCGAACAATGGTTACAAGGTGATTAACTTGGGCATTAAGCAGCCAGTGGAAAATATCATTAAGGCTTACGAACAGCACAAAGCTGATTGTATCGCTATGAGTGGTTTGCTGGTGAAGTCCACTGCTTTTATGAAAGAGAACTTGGAGATATTTAACGAAAAGGGTATCACTGTCCCCGTAATTTTGGGCGGTGCAGCCTTGACTCCTAAGTTTGTGCATCAAGATTGCCAAAAAACTTACAAAGGTAAGGTAGTTTACGGTAAAGATGCTTTTTCTGACTTGCACTTCATGGATAAATTAATGCCAGCCAAGGTTGCTAATCAATGGGACGATGTGCGGGGTTTTCTGGCAGATGGAATAGATGAGTTATCATCTGTAGAGCCAGTAGAGCAACCATCACTAGCACGATCTGTTGAGTCGCGCAATGGGGTATCAAGAGAAGTGCCTGTAGAAATTGATACCCGTCGTTCAGAAGCTGTGGCTGTGGATATTGAACGTCCAATACCTCCTTTCTGGGGAACGAAGTTGTTGCAGCCTGCTGATATTCCTTTGGAGGAAGTCTTCTGGTATCTTGATCTACAGGCTTTGATTGCAGGGCAGTGGCAGTTCCGTAAACCGAAGGAACAATCAAAGGAAGAGTATCAAGCTTTCTTGGATGAGAAGGTGTATCCTATTTTGGCTGAGTGGAAGCAGCGGATTGTTGAGGAGAATTTGTTGCATCCTCAGGTGATTTATGGGTATTTTCCTTGTCAGGCTGAGGGGAATACGTTGTTTGTTTATGATTGGCAGCAGGTTCACTTCTCGTCTCTTAGGGAAGATGCGAAGGCAGTGACGAGCTTTGAGTTTCCGAGGCAGAAGTCGTCTAGGAAGTTGTGTATTGCTGATTTCTTTGCACCGAAGGAGTCGGGGATAATTGATGTGTTTCCGATGCAGGCGGTGACGATGGGGGAGATTGCTACGGAGTTTGCTCAAAAGCTGTTTGCTAATAATCAATACAAAGATTATCTGTATTTCCACGGTATGGCAGTGCAGGTGGCGGAGGCTCTGGCTGAGTGGACTCACGCCCGGATTCGTCGGGAGTTGGGCTTTGGGGCTGATGAACCTGATAATATTCGGGATGTGTTGGCACAGCGCTATCCTGGTTCTCGGTATAGTTTTGGCTATCCGGCTTGTCCGAATATTCAGGAGCAGTATAAGCAACTGGATTTGTTGGAATGCGATCGCATTAATTTACATATGGATGAAAGCGAACAAATTTATCCAGAACAATCGACAACGGCGATTATTGCCTATCACCCAGTAGCTAAGTACTTTAGCGCGTAATCTTACCTCTGTTGTTCTCTGTGGGTTAAAAAATTGATTAACCACAAGAGAACCTCAAGGGAAAAAAGAGGGGAAACTTTCCCGCACCCAGATAAGGAATGCGATCGCACTAAACAATAAGATTCCCGACTTCTTCGAGAAGTCGGGAATTTTAGCCTTAAAAGCAAAGAGTCGAAGGAAATAGAGTATGCAAGCTTACAGACTTTAATCTCACTTAAAGGAAAAAGTGGTTCTTGGCAACTTTTGGTGATCTTTGGTTGAGGCAAGGCAGAGGGCAGAAGGTTTACAAACCTTCTGCCCTCTGCCTTAAAACGCGTTTCCGTGTTGATCACCAAAATCTGACAAGAACCCATCCTTTTTTCAATCCTATTAGAGTATAATTACATCACTACATCACTCAAAAAAGAGTAAGGGATAGATAGGAAAAATTATAAGGCTTTGTAGCGCATATTTGTCTTTCACTTTATTTCACCCTGCCAGTTGTACTGGTTGAGAACTATAAACAGCCTTTTCAAAGGTAGTCCTGTTTTTTCCAAATTTGCTATTGCCTTAACTATGCCTGTGTAACTCATGCCTTTTGTGGGATCGGCATCTTGGTATATGGCGAGAATTCCTGAATGTTCTGGGTTCGCCTTATGCAGTTCCAAAAAGTCATCACAGTTACGAGTAAGCAATACAAGCTGTTGATTCCGGGCAAATTCCATGACTATTGTGTCCGGTACACCAGTCATGTTAGCCTCACTTATCGTCAGCACATCATAACCTTCTGCTCGCAGCATCTCAACTAAACGACGTGCCTGAGTATCTTCATCAACGAGCAGTCTGAGACTCAATACTCACTCCTCGCTCTTCGAGACGATAACGTTCTTCATCCGCTTCCATCTTTATCAGTTCTCGGTTCGCTTCGCAGTAGCGAATGATTTCATCAATAGCAGCGATCGCTAAAGCGAAATTCTCTGCTGCTTCTTCAACGGAAAGGTTATTCAGTTCCATATCCAGCCAAACTGTGGAAGCTAACAGACGTTGCCCTTTTACGTATAATTGCCGCCGCCAAGGATGTGGACGCGATACTAAGTACTGCCAAGTTGACTGTGGTGTTGGTTCTAATTCAGGAACTACCAAATGAATTTGTTCTCTTGGTGTCATTAGTCGGATTTGATAGCCTTGTTGCAGATAATTATACAGAACCGTCATCACAGAAATTGACCGCAGAATTGTTTCTTTGGTCGTTGTTACTCCCATCGCTACTCGCAGCCATTCAATCTGTGCTTCTTGTTCAGGTGAAACATTAAAGTTTTGTCGTTTTGTTTCTCCAGCTTGATTCATAGATGTTGCTCATCTGTATGAGTATTATATAAGTATAACTTACTCATCTAACTTTCATATTGTATAAGACTCAATCATGAAGGTGATTGTCCGATAGCAATGTGTCCAAACTATTCTGACTCAATACGGCAAGTACAAGCCCAAGCGTGGAGAGGTTGAGATGGAATTGATTTTGGAGACAACACGCGATCGCATTAACGAATCAGAGTTATAGACACACCAACATTCAAGTTTGCCCAAATGCGATCACATGTGAGGGCAGGCAGATTTAGGATAAGAGCTAGGGCAAGGCAAGCACGATCCCCCAATGACAAACCCCACTGTTGAGTAGGGACACGCAGATTGGCAATAGAACGTGCCTGCGGTTCATCGGTTGGGTGAATTTGCAGAGCGTAGTTTAGCAATCCTTGGTTGATTAGCTGAGTAGTGACAGCATCCGGATCTTGCCCTCGTTCTGCAAGTTTGGAGAGGGTTTCTGCCCAATTAATAGCGCTAATTACAGAGCCTTGGGTTAAAGCTGTAGCAACGATTGTGGCTCCGGTTTCTCCTTGAAGATAGGCAAGTAGAGCTGAGGCATCTAGAACCGTAGTGGGTTGCAGACTCATGGTTGAGTTTCTCTGCGTCGCTCTTGAATCAGTTCGTCAGCAAGGCTGGTACCAGGAGCAACATCTTTATAAATCCCCTGAAGTTTTTGGATTTGGTGGCGGAGACTGGTTAAGCGTAGGCTGCCATCCGATTCGAGGGTAAGAATTAGTTTCTCACCAGGTTGTAGGTTGAGGTGAAGGCGAATGGATTCGGGGAGAACCAGGTTGCCATGTTCTTCCAGTTCGATGGTATGTTGCTCAGGCTGTTGAGGAGTTGGGGTGAGAGGCATGGTTGGTACTCATCCTTTGGCTATCTCAAGCATAGCCGAGTTAAGCGATCGCATCATCAAAAAGTGATTCTTGACTAGCCGTGGAGGAGTTTGTGCAATTTGAGGCTCGCGCATAGAGAACAACTTGAAAAACGAGAGTCAATTTTTTGGCTTCAACCAACCAAAGACTTCCTCAACCGATAGAGTCATTAGCGTTTCTGGGAACTGCAATTGTCATTTCTGCAACCACCCTTTTGGTTTATTGTAATAAATATTTTCAGAAGGATATCTTTCTTATTGCGATTTCTTACTCCCATCAGGAGTGTAAGATTACCGATGGAATTTCTTCTCCCCCTCTCCCTAAACGGTAATCTTCGGGTGAGAAGGGAGTAAAATATAACTCCCAGTGTGCTGCCTATGGGAATCGACCAATTTTCCCTATTTCATAACTTAGCCATTGACTTTTTGCGCTTATAGTGATTTGAGTTTGACAACAGCAAAAGAGGCGAATGCAGAAATTCCCCCTCATCCCCCCCTCGCCAAGCTTTTTGATCCCCAGCTAAGGAAACACTCTTTTGTTTCGGCAACAAATTGCACTCTTAAAGTGATAATTGGTATTACAGCAACTCAATCTCTATACTGTTAGTTCACAAAACATTATGGGTTTTGCAGATCTATCGATCGCGGATATAGCAGCAGACTACGGCGTTCCTGTTGAAAAGGTGCTTTCTGTGTGCGACAAACTCTTAATTGTCTATAAAAATCAAAAAACCCGTTTGGCGTTAGAGGATGCAAAGGCAATTATTTCCCAAATTTTGGCTGACAAAGATTTGAGAGGTATTGACTGAACTTGTTTGGTGAAATTGAAGTCACCTCAGTGGCTCACTGCTGATTGCTCATGGAGCTGCCAGCAGTTAACACAATTGAGATTGAGCAGCGCAGTCGTAGCTGTATTACGAATCGAATTTATGAAGGGGAAACATGTTAACAAGATTACTTAGCATTGTGGCTGCTGTTTTACTGATGTTTCAGTTTTTTGTCGGTAGCGCGACAGCGGTGGAACTCGACAAATCCACTCGCACAGTAGCATTAGATGACAAGGGTGATACCACTGAACTTAGTCTGAAACAAGTTAAAGAAGGCAAACGGCTGTTTGGTTTCGCTTGTTCCCAGTGTCATGCTGGAGGTATTACCAAGACAAACCAGAATGTCGGACTTGATCCCGAAACTTTGGCGCTGGCAACCCCACCTCGGAATAACATTGAGAGCTTGGTTGACTACATGAAGAATCCCACGACTTACGACGGTGAAGAGGAAATTTCGGAATTGCATCCCAGCGTTAAGAGTGCAGATATTTTCACCAAGATGAGAAATCTGAAGGAAGAGGACTTGGAAGCCATCGCCGGTCATATTCTTCTCCAGCCTAAGGTTCAGGGTCCAAAGTGGGGCGGTGGTAAACTTTATTACTAAAATCACTCTGTAAGCATTCAGCTTTTAGCCTTGAGTATAGAATCGCTCTTAGTAGCTGAATGTGAAAAGCACCACTTTGATAATTTAGTCATTGGCTCGTTTCTGGTTTCTCAGGCTCTTAACGAGTCAATGACTCAGGAAAAATAATTAAGCATGTAAGTAAGTGGGGGTGAAGTAGCCTTCTGAGCAGATTAACATTTGTTTATATATAGAGTTTTTTTGCGCCAGCCCATTTAGAAGATAGAAGCGGTTTGTTTGAAGAGGTATACAGATAGTCAGAATTGCTGAATCTATCATCAGACGTATTCTTCCTGAATATTTAAAAAAACTTGTATCTACGACATATTGTCATATTTGGGCTTAATTTTATTTAAAATGAATAAGTGAAAATAAAATCTGTTGTTAGGAGAACGCCATGAAATTGATTGCGTCAAGCTGGCGGCGCTTGGGCTTAGCTCTATTGACTCTATTTCTCGTTGTGAGTAGTTTCACTGTTTTCGCCCAGAGTGCAGCAGCTGAGACATATACGGTGAAATTGGGCAGTGATAAAGGAATGCTGGCATTTCAACCCAATAAGTTGACAATTCACCCAGGAGACACTATTAAGTGGGTAAACAACAAAGTTCCTCCCCATAACGTTGTTTTTGATCCTGCTAAAAATCCTGATAAGAGTGCTGTATTAGCTAAAGCACTGTCTAGCAAAAAGTTGATGATGAATCCCGGACAATCCTCAGAAACAACGTTCCCTGCAGATGCAGCTCCTGGGGTGTACTCCTTCTACTGCGAACCTCATCGTGGTGCTGGTATGCTTGGTCAGGTGTTGGTTGAGCCTGCTAGCTAAAAAACTGTTGGCAATCAAAACTATTGTCAAGAGCCACCAGATTCGTACGTAATGTGATGAGCCAACCCTAGGATAATTCGTATCCCCTCCATTGGTTTCTATATGTAGGCGATTGGAGTGTAACAATTTATCCGGCTCTCAAGCCATGCATTTATGTGTGGAGTCACAATTACGAATCGGAGCAAAGCGAAGTGACGAGTTTTATCCCCTTGTAGATGGTAAAAATTGCCAAGCTAGATAGGAGATAAACTCGTCACAAACTTTTTTAGTTCAACAAGTAGAAAAATAGATTTTAATTTATGATGTTATGCCTCCTAGCAGCCATACAATAATTGCGCTTAGCTTGTGGCAAGGAGAATCCTGTGAAAATATATTTATCGATTGTGCTATTTGCGATCGCCCTGTGGCATTTTACTTTTATTGCTCCTGCACTTGCAGCCGAAACATCATCTGCTGCTAAAATATTCAGTGCTAACTGTGCTTCTTGTCACATAGGCGGTAGTAACGTCTTGATTGGCGAAAAAACTTTGAAAAAGGAAGCATTGTCAAAGTACCTGGAAAATTACGATACCAATTCAATTCAAGCTATTATTTACCAGCTACAGAACGGCAAAAATGCTATGCCTGCTTTTAAAGACAAGTTAAGCCAACAAGAACTCATAGACGTAGCCGCTTACGTTCTGGAAAAAGCCGAACAAGGCTGGTAACAATCATCACTACCAATTTACATTTTAAGTCGTATTTCTTTGGCTCTTTACAATTAGTGGCGGGTTTCAATCCCCCACTAATTGTATCTTTTCTCCTAATCGGATGATTTTTCCTGATTAGGGCTTTGTCTGTGTTCCCTCAATTCTCGCAACTGTCGCAATAATTTTTTACTGCTTTCAGCAAAGGATGAAGGTTGATTGCTGCCTATTAATACTGGCTTGGGGGAGGATGTCGTTGCAGTTGCCTGTGGTGTCGGTTGTTTGCTTCTGGTTCGCAAATCGCTGATTGGTTTGCTAGCAGTTGCCTGTGGTGTAGATGCGAGCTGAGTTCTGAGTCGCGAATCGGTTATTGGTTTAAGCGCAATCGCTTGTGGTACAGAAGAAGGCTGAGTTTTGGATTGTGTGGTTTGTTGGGTAGTATTTGTGTCTGGTATGGAAGAAGGCTGAGTTCTGGTTGGCAAATTAGTGACTGGTTTGAGAGATTGTGATGAGTTAGGAATGAGTTGCTGCTGAGCTGTTTGTGGTATTAATTGAGGTAAACGCGAAGTTCGATTAGATGTCGTAGATATAGGTAATGATTGTGTATTCAGTTTAGGTGAGCGCAAGCGTTGAAGAAGACTTTGTTGTGAAGAAGATATGATTGGCTGTTTTACCGCTTCACGCTCAATGCTGTTGGTGGATCTGAAAGACAAGCTAAATGGATAATATTTGGGTTTGCCGTTGGCTAGGACTTGATTGTTTTGGCGGTATTCTCTTAAATACTCCATCGCGGATCTTTTCAGATCCGGTGACACGGAGTTGTCCAAAAACTTGATCGATTGAACCTCTCCATCACCACCGACAATTAAACCACCATCCACGTCACCTTGTTGCCCCGGATTCGCTGTGAGCGTTTTGGAAATGGGTTGCTGCGTTTGGATATTGTGGTATTGCTGCTTGACTTGGCTAAACTGCTCAGCAAAACTACTAGGCTTTGATGAGATGAGCTGCTGTCCAGTAGATGCCACTGTTTTAGGCATAAACTGCGGTAGTGATGGCGCTGATGGCGATGGGATTGTCCCTCCTGCCAGAGCTAAATTATCGCCAACTTGTGGACTTCCGCCAATAGGAGCTATTAACTGCCTGTTTTGAGTTGTCGCTCCATCTCCTACTGCTGTTGTCGCCGTTTCTGTGCCCACGGGAAGAGCCTGGGGATTGCTGGGGAGATTTATCGGCATCCGAGCCGCCGCTAATTCCGGCAGGCGGGAGTTTGAGATTACAGGGACTCTAGAACTTGGTAATTCAGATAAGTTGGAAGGTGGCAGTGGTTGTGATTGTCCCAATTTTACTTTGTCTTGAAAACGAGGAAACGATTGGGCCGTTGTTTGTGTCTTGAAGGAGCTGTTAACTGGAAAGTCGTTTTTTGTTGGCAGCGTCTGCAAAGATTGAGATTTGGGTAAGGAAGCGATGGATAAATTGGTGGGTGATTTAGGAAGTGGGGGTAGTGATAACTGGGTAGACGCTGCTGGTGGTAAAGGCGGTAATGGCGTTGCTTGTGTGGCAAAGCCTGGCAGTGGAGGAACTTGTGGAATTAAACCAATTTGAGATCGTAGGGGAATTTGAGATGTACCGACTTGTGGCAGACGGTTTTGCTCAGCTTGGTTTAACTCCACAAGTCCGACAGTTTTTGGTGTGGGTTGTTGCTGTGCTACTTTGGAGTCAACAGGCATTAAAGGCAAAATGAAAGCAATAGCACCATGAATGCCTACGGAGGCGATCGCTGCTATTCCAGTCGGCTGACTTAAGAAATCTGGTATATTTTTCAGTATGGAGACGTAAGACATGGCTGTTGTCGTTCACTCAACTCAATTTCACTTAACTAGCAATTAATTTTATCTGTTTACAAATCCGGTGGGGTATGTTCCTCTACAAATAGTAACTTCCCATGCCGTAAATAAATACAGGGATACAGGAAAATTTCTATTTTTTCAAGTCTCGACTCCGTAAGCATTTCAGCTATTAACAGCTATCAATGAAGGTAGGTAGTCGTTCACCAAATCAATAAATAAATTCAGGAGTTTTAAATAAGGACGCTTTCTACGTATTTATTGAGCCAATATCGGGTTATCAATCTTTTTTTTAAATTCATTTTTAAACCTCAGTCTAAGCGGAGATACAGCGAGAAGCTTTGTCAGGATCTAGAAGACACCACGGAAATTTTCACTTTTTATGAGACTTCATGACTGTGTGGCTAAAGGGAAAAAGCGATGAATTTAGCAGTGGGTAGGTGCATATTGTGATTCAACCTACCAAATCTACGTCTTTTGAGCTAGGCCGTCATCATACTATATTAGCTAAAGTTGTAATAAAATTACACAACCAATATTGGAAAAGGAGCGGTCACTGATGTTAGATACTCAGTACGATCTAGTTCTGCGGCGAATAACGACAATTTTAGCCACGGCAATCATTACCCTCACCCTGATGGGAGCGACAACCGGGATTTTATTATCTTTTTACTACGAGCCAGCAGCCGGAGCGGCTTATAACTCTCTAAAGACAATTAATACAGAAATACCATACGGTTGGTTATTCCGCAAGGCTCATGAAATTGCAGGTCACAGCGTGATTGCGATCGCCTTAATTCAAATAGTCGTCATGTTTTTAAGCAGGCAATTTCGTCGTAGTTGGTTGACGGCTTGGATTGGTGTCATTTTATTCACCCTAAGTGCCATTGGGCTAGCTTGGACGGCGATGATTTTAGACTGGGATCAGGAAGGATACTGGCGTTTCAGTATCGAACTAGGAACTATTGAAGCGATTCCTTTGATTGGTTCCCAATTGCGAGATATTCTCACTGGCGGTGCAGGTATTAGCACTGTAACCATTCAACACCTCTACACCATACACAGTTACATTGTCTCCATCGCTGCCTTGATTCTCGCCTTAGTGCATTTAGTTGGTGTCTTTTGGCAAGAGAAACAAATGCACCGTAAAGAGGCAAAACCCCAAGTTGGCAAGTTACTTGAGCAAACCGCTCATTCGTAATCATTGGGGCACACAACGGGGAATAGGTTGAGATGACAGGTTATTTAATCATCAGCAGAGAGTTCCGACAATTTTGTTAACGGTAATTGTTCCACCTCCGGTAATTTTTCTAGAGATAAAGGAGTGACTTGAGTAGCGCCGGACAAGCGTTTTAAAAGACTTGATCTGGGATCGTGCAATAGGTAGATAATGCGATCGCCAACTTGCCATTCAAGGTTCGCCGACATGACTTGAAGATATTCGTCTCTTTCTACCAGTAGCGGTACTAATTCGCCAGCACGAACTAATGCCTGCATATGCTCCTGTTGGTGCATAAATTCTGACTCCGCAAGCGTCGTTGTCCCCAACTTCACTCGTCCCTCATTTAAGTACTCATTCCAAGTCTTAATTGCTAAATCTGGTAGGAAAGCTTGATCTACTTGATTTTCATTCTTCGAGCCTGTGGTTTGTGAATCGCGAGGGAAAACTGCTAAGACACGTGGTGGATCAAATTCTTCAGATGCTCGTTGAGCTAAAACAAAATTCACTTCTCCATTACTTGTCATTGCTAAAAAAGTTCCCACTGATTCCAGTTTCGCCTCTTCCAACACACCGATATCTAACGCACTACTAGCAATTACCCGAATATTTTGTGCTTCCGCAAGCGCACGGCTTTTTGGATCAGTATCAATCATGACAACTGCTTCTCCCCGCTGTTGAAACAATTGGGCAATCAACAGACTGAGAGGGTTGCAACCCACAATCACGACACCAGTCGCTTCAAGTGAAGTAATCTGTAGCCATTTAGCAATGAACCCAGCAGTTAGTCCTTGGCAAACGACTGTCATAATAATTGTCAGGAAAACCAAGGCTTTAATAGAGTCGCCACCGTTGATACCGTGTTGTGTCAGCAGAATACCAAATAGAGAGGCAACAGAAGCAGCAACAATGCCTCTCGGCGCAACCCAACTTAAAAACACTTTTTGTCGCCAGTTCAGATCGCTGTTCCAAGTACAACAGAGGATATTAATCGGGCGAACGACAAACATCAGTACTAAAACGGTAAACAAACTGCCCCAACCTAAGGCAAACACGCTAGCGATCGATAAATCCGCTGCTAGCAATACGAATAGTACTGAGACGCTGAGAATTGTTAGCTGCCCTTTAAAACGCCGCAGTAACCGTTCTTCCGGCACTGAGGAGTTGGCAAAGACAACTCCTGCGACAACTGTAGTCATCACCCCCGACTCGTTGCGGATCATCTGTGATAAAGCGAAAAGACTCCACAAAACCGCCAGTACGACTAAGTTTTTAAGTTCCAAAGACAGAAAATTAGCGCGTTTGAAAATTAAACTCATCAGGGAGCCACCTGCAGCACCAAATGCCGCACCAACAGCAAAACGTAGTAGCAAACCAACGATGGCGTTCATGGGATCGGCATCGTTGTTCAATATTGTGTCAAGAACAACGAAAGCAAGAATCGCTCCCACTGGATCGATTAAAACGCCTTCTCCTTCCAAAATTGCGGCGACTTTTCGATCTACGTTGACTTGTTTGAGCAAAGGACTGACAACTGTCGGCCCTGTGACAACGACTAAGGAGGCGTAGAGAAAAGCTATGTGCCAGGGAAATTCACCCAGCCAGTGAGCTGCCATACTACCACCTAAAAGCGTAATCAGCGTTCCTAAGGTAACAAGCAATTGTAGGCTGAGTGAAACCCTCCCCAACTCTCGCAAATCCAAGTTGAGTCCGCCTTCAAATAAAATTATCGCCGTTGCTAGTGCGACAATAACCTCTAATCCAGAGCCAAGTATGTGAGGGTGTAACAGCCCAGCAACATCAGAACCCAGCACGATGCCAAAAAGTAATAGAAAGACAATGCTAGGTACCCGGAGGTATGCCGCCAGCACCTGGGCAATAATGCCTGCAGACATAGCAATCACTATCTGCAAGGTGATTTCAAAAGACGCTTCCATGTTATGGATTTTGAGCGATATTTTTCAAAATCTTGTGGAAAAAATTGTAAAGATTTATTTGACAGGATGCAACATCACCGTTGACATTATTTACTAGATTTAGATCCCCTTGTTTACTTAGTTTTCTATAATACACCATTTTCTATGTTGTTAATGAAATAGCTCGAACAATGACATTCGACAAAGTCAAGACGCAAACTTTTGCTTTCACCCAGTGTAACCGCCACAATTCAGAATCTGGCAATAAATAATTTTTTTTTGCGAAACCCTGTTGACATTCTCTAGAAAAATCGTTAAATTTATAAAGGTGTAGATGAAACGCCCCCATCGTCTAGAGGCCTAGGACACCTCCCTTTCACGGAGGTAACGGGGATTCGAATTCCCCTGGGGGTACTATTTTAAGGCGTTGCTAAATCAGAGTATGAATTTACATTTTTCGACATGACTAAACAACGATCCTTTGCGACGGTCGTCGCAAAAGCGGGAAAACGTCTCATGTGCGCTGTTTCGTCTTTGAATTCTTAATAACAATCAGCAGCGCCCTATTTTCAGGCGTTGAAAAGTATGTGCTTGAAGAGTGTAGAGCTTGCTTACACTAGTTTTTAAGTTACCTAGTGCAAGCGCGTTAGGAGTAGCAGTGATCAGTTGGCTAGTACAGCTACGCGGAATGAAAAATTAAAAAGCTTGAAATACAAAATTTCTGGCTGTCTAAAGTGGTAGGTTTATTTACGATATCATGTCCTAGGAAAAAACAAGAGGAAAAAGCTAATAGAAGTTCGTGAAAATCTTTTATTATGCCCTCTGCCGTTCTTTGTCATCTTACAGAGGGAGTAAAGGGAGTTATTGCTAATTGCTAGCAAGCTGTACGACACGAGCGCGAATGGCTACAAGGTTTAACTGTATATCTTTACTGAGGCGATTCTCAATGATTCCCACTGGCATGGTCAGTCTAGGCCAGACTTTAAGTGTATAACAGAGATTGGTTCCCATCTGTTCACCAAGGGAAAAAGACTCCAAACTCCATCTGCCTGAGAAGTCTTTGAAATCTCCTTCTACCTGACAGAAGCTGATTTCCTGAGGAAAATACTCTTTTAAATCAAGAACGACACGAGCACAAAAATTGAATCTTAGTAAACGCTGCGAACCAACTTGTTCTAGGCGAATACCTCCAGTGGGATGTTTGACTAAACTACTTTTGGCAAGATTGGGAATGAACTTAGCCAAAGCTTCATAATCTGTCAGTACTTTCCAAACTTGTTCAATCGGTTGGGGAATTTGAATTCTAGCAGTAATTTGTCGTTGTCGTTCTGCTATTTTTTCGACTTGGACTTGCACGGATTGCAAAGCAACTGCATCTACCAAATTTGGTTCAAAATCGGTGGAGGTAAGAGGGGCAGTTAAGTCAAGTTCTTTTTGGGTGCTATGTTCTTCAATCACTTTCAAAGGAGTTATGCTTTGCTTTGATCAGAAAATTGGGGCAGAGTTAAAGAGAAGCAAATGTTGCTGAGGTTGGAGTCTTCTATGGGAGTACTTTCCACAGCAATCGTTCCATTTAAATGTTGCACTAGGGATTTGACTAACGCCAGTCCCAAGCCAGCACCTGGAGTCCATCTCCCTTTACCCCGGCGGAACTTATCGAATATGTATGTAGCTTCTTCTTCAGATATAGCACGTCCAATGTTAATTACCTTAATTATAATTTGGTCGATTTGTTGATCAACTTGGTGAGTGACTACCAGTTGGACGATACTGTCATGTTCCGAGTATTTACTGACATTCGTCAACAACTCCTGCAAGATCCGGTCAAAACTATCAACTTCAGTTTGCAAAATGTACGATCGCTCTGGTAAATCTACGGAAATACTTAATCCATGACTGGCGAATTTTTCCCCAAAAGATGCAGCCACATCGTTAA
>CAZZVG010000023.1:0-2629 GCA_964657295.1 Iningainema sp.
TCCCATGTAATAATCGACTCGACCTGGTCCTTTGATAGCACTGCCTGTATCCTGATCAAGGACAAAACGGCTAACAGTATGATATGCTAGTTTATCCCCCTCAGTGGGATAGGGTAAGCTAGTATTGACAACTGCCAATGCTCCTCGAGGCATGAGAGATTTATCTGTAGCAATAGAACGCTCTGCTGTGACTGGCACACGAAGACTGCCCATAGCTGGCTCGTTGCCAGTATCATTGAAGAAGACAAACCGTTGCCAACGCGGCAAATAATTATTCATCTCCTGTGGATGCTGCTGGAAATACCGAGTCATAATAGGTAGTGTTAAACCAGATGCAGGCAGTTTGTGATCTTTCAAAAGTTCTTTACCGATACTTGTCCAAGGGTAATCCGTAGCACCTCCATAGCTGACAGAAGTTGTCGAGCCATCAGTTAAGTTAAGTTGAGCAGAACCTTGGATGTGGATCATATAGGCTTCAAAGCGATCGCGGAACCAATACATCTCCAAACCGTGCAAAGGACTTTTCTGGCCCAGTAAACCATCTTTTCCTTCTAATTCCGCTCGTTTCGGATGCGGTTTATTCCATTTGTCAAAATTCGGCGGCTTTCGGTAAATTGGATACCTGTATTCTGGAGTTTGAACCCGACTGGCTGTATAAACAGGATTGTAATAGGCAGTAAATTTAACAGTACCCCTGCCATCATTGCCAACGGACTTGTAAAAGACAAACTCCTGCCGGACAGCAGCTTGTAGTTGATCCGGTGAGTCAGAACTAACAACTAACTCGCGGAAACGTTGTAAACTTTGACGGACACGATTGAGGGTAATTGCTGGTACAGGATAATTGTAATACGCTGCAATCGCCTCTTTCGTGTTCGTGTAATGGAGGCTATTGTCAATTGACTCCAATAACGCCATGCGATCGCCCGGTTTACCGTTTTCACCCCAAATTTGCTCGTCCCAACCCAAGCATTTATTTGGGGGATTACAGTCCATTCCCATATCTAATTGTGTAAATGGATACTCTACCTCAACTGGAATTGGTATTGGCTGTCGCGGTATTTGAGGTTGAATGGGTATCGGTACTGGCAGTGGCACTACCTCAGTTTGACTGGGTAAAGGCAATGGTGATAAGCCAGGAACTTGCCCTGAAGCAGACAAGATCGGATTAATTACGGCAATTGCCAGACTCAAAAAAACTAAAGCAAGCGTTTTTCTCATGATTTAGCGTTTATCTTTCCACACTAGAGCTAAAAATTGGTTCCACTCGGATTGCCAAAACCCGACATGGACGCACTACCATATATTCACCCTGAATATTCTTGATTGGCACGCTGATAAAGTCATCGGAAGCAGACTTTGGCACAAGTTCTCCGCTATACCATTTCTGGAAATCTTGAATAGTCGGAAAACGTACTTCTTCCCTATGTCCACCTTCTAGCATGAGATGTACTGCGTATTCATTAGGAGTTTTCGGCATAACGTTGAATCATTTGAAACACATCCAACCCATTGTCATCGACGTAACCCCTGAATGGGAAGGGGAAAAGGGAGATGGAGGGAGAGGGAATACTTGGGAGAAGAAATTTCTCAAAGTCCTCGCGATCCCTTTTCTGTTCTGCTTCCTTGTCTTTATTCTATGATTGTTCATGACGGTTGCTTTGCTGCATAAGGTTCCCAGCGACTACAGGTCATACCTCTAAAAGTGCTAATATTAGAGACGTTAGCTGTTAATTGCTGTTTTCTAATTAGAGTTAGAACTTACGTACTATAGCAGTCATAAATCATTCGGGAGAAACGATATCCTCGATTTCTCGCTTGCAGTTGGAGTGTAAAATCTTATAATTCTCCTGGAGAATAGATAGGATTGCTACATAACCTGACATTATTATTAAGTAGTACAGTTGGTGAATCTCGTGGTAGCTGAGCATAACACCGAACTATCAAGTGCCTACGAACAGCTGCGGCAGTCTGTCGTGCAAATTGAGGATATCGCCGCCATGCAAGAACGCAACCGCATCGCCCGCGATATCCATGATTCTTTAGGAAATGCGCTGACTGCTCTTAACATTCATTTACAAACTGCGATTAAACTTTGGCACTTAGATCCCATCCAAGCTCAAGAGTTTTTAGCTGATGCACAACGACTAGCAGCCTCTGCCATCAAAGAAGTTCGCCAATCTGTCAGTACGCTGCGTGTCGATAATGTGCTGCTAGAACAGTCACCAGAAGTCATACTCAATTCTCTAATTCAGGAGTTTTATCAAATTACGGGCATCCGCGCTTCTACAGAAATTAGCCTGTGTGTTTCTTTACCTGCTGAAGTCGTCAAAACTATCTATCGGATTGTGCAAGAGGCATTGACAAATATCTGTAAATATGCCCAAGCTACAAAGGTAGAAATTCAGCTAAGTGCGACTCCGAAAAATTTAGGTCTCATAATCCAAGATAACGGCAAGGGGTTTAGACTTTCGGAAAATAGAACTGGGTTTGGCCTCAAAGGGATGCAAGAAAGAGTAGCGGCATTAAAAGGAGATTTTAACATTGAATCCGAACCCGGATCTGGCTGTCGGATAATTGTTGAACTTCCCTTGGCTCAGATCATCCTTTTAGAACAAGACAAGCCGAC
>CAZZVG010000023.1:2729-15740 GCA_964657295.1 Iningainema sp.
AGAACAAAAGAGGGTGATCGCACTAGAAAAAGTTGAACTTCCCTTGGCTCAGATCACCCTTTTAGAACCTGAAAAGCCGACAGAACAAAAGAGGGTGATCGCACTAGAAAAAGTTGAACTTCCCTTGGCTCAGATCGCCCTTTTAGAACAAGACAAGCCGACAGAACAAAAGAGGGCGATCGTACTAGAAAAGACAGAAGTCGAATGCCTTACCTACTCAATTCTTTCGTTAGAACAGTCCGAAAACTTGAGTTGCATTCTCGTAGAATTTATTGGTCCGGTAGCCCCGATATTATTACAACAAGTTGTAAAGAACTCCCACAGTTTTCAAGAATTAGTCGATTGTTTGGCATGTCGCCTTCCTGAAGACAAACGCTGTGATTTTCAGACTAAAGTCAAGTTTCTTTTTGAAAATACTCCCGAGGCTGAAAGTATATTTTTCCCTATCAACGAAGATTTTCTGATTGAATGTGAGCAAGATTTGGCTAATTTAATAGGTCCAATAGCTCCTTTGCTGATCCGAAAAACTCTCACATCTTTTCCGCAAATTTCTCGTTTAGAATTTGTAAAAATTTTGGCATCAGAAATTCTCGATCCGCAAAAATCTTGTCAGTTTCAACGTAAGCATTCAACCCTTAGTTATTAGCAGGCATACTGGTTTCTTAATTTTTAATTTATAATTTTGAATTCTCCCTATGGGCTTATTTTTGATCCTTAAGCAAACTGATTGCTATTTCCAAACTCGATTTCATCCGATTAAATGCTGCTGACAAACCACCAATTTCATCCTTTGATGTTTCCTCGAAGTTAGCACTCATCTCACCATTACTCACTTGTTGAGCTATCTTGGAAATTCTTTGGATTCGTTGAATGATAGTTTTCTTGATTAAGAAGTTAATTAAAAGAACTATCAAGGCAAAGATCGCCGACAACATGATCATAACCAGCGAAAAAGTTTGATGGGCATTTGCAAAAACTTCTTCAGCCGGAACAGAAATTATTTGTGCCGTATTAATCTGATTCAGTTTCCACCCCATCCCCCCACTGTTTCCATAAGTTGCCAACTGACTCTTCGGTGCCCGATCTGGTGTAGAATGACATCGCAGACAGTCCTGTTGTGTAATAGTCAGCGACCGCGCTATGTAAAATACTTTACCTTCATCCTGGGTACGAAACCCAGAAAGTTGTTTGGTTTCTTGTTCCTTGCGAAAGCGTGCTATAATTTCAGCTTCAAAAGCATCGGCTTGATTTCGCATATTAGTCGGATTAAGTGTTGCTTCTTTGTAAAAATAATTTTTGTATTCTTTATTCTTACGTAGAGTCTCAAAAATCTCTGTCGCGGAGAATGCTGGTACTGTCTCTGGAATGAATACTGATTCTGTTTCCAGTTTAGATGCCAGCAAGGGATTCACATGAGTTTGTGTATAATTTCTGACGGCATTCATCGTCTGAATAAGAATCATCGCTTGCAACGTAACTTCATTTTGTGCTTTCTGCTGAAGTACGCTTGATAAGGCAACACCGCTTACGGAAATGCTAATTAAAAAAACTAGTACTAAAAGCAAGTTGAACTTAATGCCAATTTTTAAGTTTTTTAACAGATTTTTTAACATAAAAATTATCAGCAAATTTTATACTAAGATAGCTGGAGAGTACAATGCTTGTAAAAGCAAACACTTCTAAAATGATTATTAACACATATATACCAATTTATTGATCATCAATACATGAGAATTCTTAATAAGACATAGCTGCACGATTGCTGACCATAAAAAAATGACTGGATGCTCTCACCGTAATTAAAATCAAACGAGCAAAACTAGGATAAAATTGTCTCAAACAGCAGAATTTGAAATGGATTGGCAATTCTCACGTCGTTTATTTCTGTTAGATCTGTTAATGTTAGCAGTGAGTGGATGTGAATCAGGAACAAGACCTGAAGGGGTGTTAACCATTGGCGTCATTAACTATGGTGGCGGCAACCAGATAATTAATCAGTTTGCTAACTTCAAACACTACTTGGGTCAAAAAACAAAAGCACATATTCAGCTAGAGCCTACTTTTAATGAGAATCAAGCAATTAATCGCATTCAAGCTCGCGCTTGGTCATTAGTCTTTGCTCCGCCAGGTTTAGCAGCAATTGCGATCGCAGGCTATCAATACACTGCGCTTTTTCCATTACTGGATCTCAGCAATCTGCGCTCAATCATAGTTGTTCGCCAAGATAGTCCGCTTCATGATCGGAAACAGCTACAACAGAAAACAGTTGCTCTAGGCGAACCAGGTTCAGCAACAGGATATTATTTTCCCCTTTTCAATCTTTACGGTCTGACACTGGCTGAGATTCTATTTGCTCCGACACCAAAAACAGTTCTAGAATGGGTGGCAGAAGGAAAAGCAATTGCTGGTGCTGTCTCAATAGCAGATTATAATCTCTACAGTCCACAGTTGAACCAAACACAATTCCGTATACTCTACACAGATCCTCACTATGTTCCACCTGGTGCAGTTTTGATTGGTCCAAGTGTAGACAGTAAGCGTCAAGACTACATCCGCAAACTCCTGAGTGATTTTCCTTCCATTTTGGCTAGTGAAGTGGGATATGCACCCAATGGACAACTACCAGATTACCAATACATGATTGCTGTGGTAGAACAGGTGAAAGCGATCGCCGCTCATATCCACGAGAAACCAACTCACTTGTTTTGAACTCTTCAGATTCCCGACTTCGCAAAAGTTGTCGGGAATCTTCATTACGACGAAAGTATTAAGTAATTTTACTTATTTCTCCTTCAAAAGTTTTAGGAAGCTCATCTCATTGATAGAGGTGAAACTATAAACGTTTTTCCGATGTTTATATCTTCTTGAATTTGTACAATGAATACAGTTTTTCCAATTACAGCAGTTTTCAGTTATTTAGCCCACAATTAATGTGTTCTTTACGTCTTTGCGTGAGACAAAAAAGACATGGCTTCTAAACCCTAATTGCTGTAATAAAGTTTAGGTGGCAGCTTGAATGTCACACTGAAAAAGTAATGTTAAGTAATTTTAAGCTGGCTACAAAATTTACCTTGCTACTATCTCTGGTTTTTATAAGCTGCATCCTGATAAGCGGGTTGACTTTATCAAAGGCGCTTGAACACAGAGCCGAGGAGGAAATAAATTATAAAGGACAGATTCTCATGCAAATGGTCAACTCGGTTAGATCCTATACTGATCACCATGTGACTCCCCTTTTAACACATAACCAAGAAATCGAACAAAAGTTCATTCCCGAAGTAGTACCAAGCTTTGCAGCTAGAGAGGTATTTGAGAATCTACGCAAAAACAAAGAATATAAAAATTTTTTTTACAAAGACGCCACGCTTAACCCGACGAATTTGCGTGACAAAGCGGACGAATTTGAAACCGACATCATAGAGCGCTTTCGCAAAGAACCGAAATTGCCAAATCTATCAGGATTTCGGAACCTGTATCAAGAAAAATTGTTTTACAGTGCCAGTCCTTTTGCGATTACACAACCAAGCTGTCTGAGTTGCCACAGTACTCCAGAAGCAGCTCCTAAGAGTCAGTTATTAAGCTACGGAAAAGAGAACGGCATGGGTTGGAAGCTCGGGGAAGTGATTGGGACTCAAATTATTTATGTTCCTGCTAGCGAGGTTTTTGAAAGTACCCGTAATATCTTTTCTTTATTTATCAAAGTTTTTATTTTGCTATTTGCCTTAGTTATTTTGCTCGTTAATTTTTTGCTGAAACGGAATGTCATCCTGCCTATCAAACCATTAGTTCAGATTGCTCAAAAAATCAGCAACAATACAATGCTTGTTGGCGAAACTGAAGATATTTCACTTATGAACTTAGCGATAACTGCTAAACGCACTGATGAGCTAGGACATTTCGGAAGAATCTTCCAGACAATGGTTGATGAAGTTTACAGTCGCGAGCAAAGTCTAAAACAACAGGTGCAGGAACTCTACATAGAAATAGACGAAGCCAAGAGGGTACGCCAGGTAGACGAAATTGCTGAAACGGAATACTTTCAGAATTTATGCAACGAGGCAAAAGATATTAGGAATCAATGGTAAAAATCTCATGAATAAAAACACTGTAGTTGTATCTGTTCACTCATTTCGCGGTGGAACCGGCAAGTCAAATGTAACTGCTAACCTAGCGACGATCTTTGCTCGTTCTGGAAAGCGGGTTGGCATCGTTGATACCGACATCCAGTCACCCGGAATCCACGTTCTTTTCGGTCTTAAAGAGGAAAATATCGGCTACACCCTGAATGATTATCTGTGGGATCGCTGTGCAATTGAAGATGCTGCCTATGATATCACTGCAATGCTGAAAATGAGGCACAAAAGGACTGCCATCAGGGGTAGTATTCACCTGATTCCCTCCAGCATCAAAACTGGCGAGATATCTCGGATCTTGCGGGAGGGATACGACGCACGCCTGCTTAATGAAGGCTTCCGCAATCTCAGCCGCCGTTTGAAACTAGACTACCTATTCATTGACACTCACCCTGGCATTAACGAAGAAACTCTACTCTCCATCATCATTTCCCATGTCCTAGTCACGATTTTGCGTCCAGACAACCAAGACTACCAAGGTACTGCTGTCGCTGTAGACGTCGCACGCAAGTTAAATGTGCCTAAAATGCTGCTGGTGGTTAATAAAGCATTGCCATCTCTCAACTTTGAGGCTTTGCGGCAACAGGTGCAGAAAACCTACAGTACAACGGTGGCAGGCATCCTACCTGTGTGTGAGGAGATGTTTCATCTGGGTAGCAGTGATGTTTTCTGCCTGCGCTACCCCGATCATCCTTGGACGCAGGAGGTGAGTGCGATCGCTAAGCACATTCTTCAAAATAACCTAAGTCCGACGTAAAAAAAGGCTGAATAAAAATAGGTGAAGACGCCAAACCGATTGCTTGCTACAATGCAGGCTGCGATAAGGAATACGCGTTTTATGGGGTATTTTGCAAAATAAATTTTACACGTCACTACGAATTCAGCCTATTAAAAACAATGATTGATCCTCAGACGATTAACCTGGGGTTCAAACCACTAAAAACAGATGAACCACTTAATGCCGCCCGTTAGCGAAATTTTTCACTGACGGAGCTATAGTAAGTTTATTGCAATAATATTGCGATTTGCATTATGATTTGCTGTAATAATATTGTGACTTTTGCTGTAATCCTTTTCTCCTAACGGTTTTAAGCGTGTCTATCTTTTGTTGCAGTTCACAATAAGTTTGTTGCAATAATATTGTGAATTTGGCTGCACTTCTTTTGTGGTAAGAGTTTTAGCGTTTATGACCGATCTTTATGGAGAAATTGACCCTAGAGACATCCCAACTTATTCCATCGGTGATGCTGCTCACTACCTACGCATTCCAAAAATTACGATTCGCTCGTGGACAGTTGGTCGGAGTTATCAGACTTTAAAGGGATCTAGGGAATTTAAACCCCTAATTTCAACTCGCGATCGCAAGCCACGGCTCCTCTCATTTACCAACCTAATTGAAATTCACGTTCTTCGAGCAATTCGCAAACACCACAAAATTCAATTAAATAACGTGCGAGATGCTCTCGACTTTGTTGAGGAGCGGTTTCAAGTATCTCACCCCTTAGCGCGTGAGACATTCCGTACTGATGGCGTCTCTTTGTTTATCGAGCGATATGGTTCTCTGATTAACGCGTCAAAAAGCGGAAAAGAAGAACTGAAAGATGCTTTCAATGCTCATCTTGAACGAATTGAACCCGATGACACCGGGCTTGCCATTAAATTTTATCCCTTTACTCGTCCGAACGAAGAAGATAACCCAAAGAGCGTCGTTATTGACCCCAGAATTGCTTTTGGTAGGCTTGTTATCGCCGGAACGGGAATTCCTACTGATGTCTTGGCAGAGAGATTTGAAGCAGGTGACTCAATTGACGAACTAGCTTATGATTACGAAGTAGATACAAGAGTGATTGAAGAAGTTATTCGTTACGAAATGCTTGCTGCATGAGTCAATCCCAGTCGATCATCTTTTTCGTAGATAGGTGTCTGGGTAACAAGACAGTTGTAGAAACACTTCGCATCTCGGGCATTACTGTCGAAATTCATGACGACCACTTTGACAAAAGCGCTCAAGATGTCGATTGGGTTCCAGAAATTGGTAAAAGAGGCTGGGTGGTTTTGACCAAAGATGCCAACATTGGTAAACGCACCTTAGAAAAAATCGCTGTTGTCAGGGAAAAAGTCAAGATGTTTACGCTTGCAAGACAAGACCTAACAGCAAAGCAGATGAGTGAAGCTTTCCTCAAAGCGATTGTCCCCATACAGGAGCTTGTTCGGAAACATCCTGGTCCATTCATTGCCAAAATCTATCGTGATGGACGTGTTGAAATGTGGAAAGACACTCAAACACTATTAGAAGAATTGCAGCAATTCTAAGAATCTATAGCGGTTCTCGTTTTAGTCACATACACTCTCGCCCTCTCCCCCTACCCAGGGTAAGCGCATATAATTTTGTAGCTTATAACACAGAATATTTGACCAAGAGATGTAGACAGAATTGGATTTGAGTATTAAATATGTTAGATAGTACGCTAATAAGTAAAGCGTCTATTTTAGATTCGGGTCAGTCTCATGGCATCAGGTTTCAACTCTTCTCGTCAGCCTCCTGCTAAAAAGTCAAAGACTTTAAGTATAGCGAATGCCAATGCGTTAACAGAAAAGATGTCATTAATTTTTAGCGAAATAAAAGATCCCCGTGTAGAAAGAAATCGTGTGCATTTATTAACAGATATTTTAATCATCGCCATACTATCAGTAATCGCCGGAGCCAAGGGATGGGAGGATATGGAGAATTATGGTTTCAGTGAGGTTCTAGCTTTGAGCAGAACTTTTCAAACGGACATGAGATCAAAGCCTCTGCCGAGCTATCAGCTGAGCAAATAACCCCTGCTGATTTGCCAGTTGCTCAAAACTACCGTGCTGAACGACTCGACCATCTTGAAGCACATAGATACGGTTAGCGTGACGGATTGTGCTGAGGCGGTGAGCGATCGCCACCCTAGTCACGTGTAGCCGCTCCAGGCTTGCACTCACAATAGCTTGCGTTTTGTTATCCAAAGCACTCGTAGCTTCATCAAACAGCAAAATTCGGGGTTTTAACACTAGTGCCCGAGCAATCAACAGCCTCTGCCGTTGCCCACCTGAAAGATTGCTGCCTCCCTCACTAATAACAGTGTGCAAACCCATCGGCATCGCTTCGATATCATCTGCTAACCCTGAGGCTTGAGCTGCTTCCCAAGCTTCATCCATCGTAATCAAGGCACCACTGGCAATATTGTCGAAGATTGAACCCGACATCATCCGGCTATTTTGCATCACGACACCCAACTGTCGGCGCACAGCATGGACATCCAGCCCAGCCAAATCCTGTCCATCGTAGTAAATGCTGCCTGATTGAAGTTCGTCAAATCCCAGTAGTAACCGAAATAGGGTCGATTTACCGCTTCCAGAAGGTCCGACAATGGCAATAAACTCTCCAGGCTCAGCCCGGATACTAACATCATTCAGCGTCAGAGGTCCATCATCCCGGTAGCGGAAAATCACATGGTCTATAGCTAGTCTACCCGATAGCCTGCCCGGATCGGTTTTACTGTCATTCATTTCTGGTTCGGCTGCCAAAATTGGTAGAACCCGATGCCACAAAGGTAAAACTTGCAAAACTTCCACAAACGTGTTACTTAAACTGGTTGCTCCACTAATAAAGGTGCCAAAAGCGGCGTTAAACGCTAAGAAGGTGCCAGTAGACAAGCCTCCCTCTTGAGCGGTTGCATGTAACGTTTCTACAGCAACCCAAAAGAGGACAGCATTTGTTAAAGGTGGCACCACCTTGTTCATAACGGCAAGGCTATCTTCAATGCTTTGTGTACTCAACATCAACTTTAGTTGATGACTGTACTGTTTACCCCAGTAAGCAAAAGCTCGTGCCTCAGAGCCGGCGACTCGGAGTTTGGCAACTCCATCGATCAGCTGCACCGTCACACCGAAGATCTGTCCTTCTAGTTCCAACAAAGGACGAACCTTACGAAGAGTGAGAATGCCAAAAAAGATGGTGATGGCAATATTTACAACAGCTACAACACAGGCTAACAGAGCTAAAGAAACATTGTAGTAGAATAGTAGTGCTAAATTTAGCAGCGAAAAAAGGCTTGAGAAGATACTTTTAAAAACAGTGCTACTTAGTTTCTGACGCAGCTGACTGATGGCGTTGACCCGAGAATTTAAGTCTCCGATGGAGTAAGAGCGAAAAAAGGACGCTTTCAGATTCAACAGCCGATCCCACACTGCAGCTTGCACGTCGGAGTCCACAAAGGTTTCTAGCCTGATGATGGCAAACGCCTGGGTGAGTTGAAAAATTGCTACCCCAAAGGCAGCAGCCAAAAGACCCCAAGCAATTTGCGCCAACAATCCCCGTTTAGCATCCGGAATCGCGTTGTCGATGAGAATAGCGGTAGCCTGAGGCGTGAGCATCAACAGTAGGGTAACGGCAATTCCAGTCAACAGGACGACAATCAGTTCCTTTAGATGACCCCGGAGTGCAAAGGTCAGCAAATCTTGAATTTTTAGGTTTTGCTCGGGCAGCGGTCGATAAAATATGTAGGCAAAGGGAGCTAGCTTGGCCGCACTGCAGACATCTACTTTTGTACGGATCGGCTCTCGATGGTCGAAAATCTCGTAGCCTGTGTCACATGGCAACAAGGCTACAGGATGGTTTTCCTGAAGAGTGTAGGCAAGCATTGGACCGGAGTCTTTTTTCCACCACCGATCGCTCAATCCGATCCGACGCATCCGTATCCGCGAAGCACGGGCGATCGCTTCTAGGGGGTCTTGAACGCGACTGAGGTCTTCCAATTTAGCCGGGGGACGAATTTTAATCCCCAGAGCCTTGCCCACCGCACCTGTCGCAATTAGTAAGGACTGGTCTGGGTTGCTTTCCGGTGTTAACTCAGGCAAAAAGGCTGTTTTCCCCTGTTGCATCAAAGATGACAGTTCTCCCAAAGTCTCTTCAATGACTTGATGATTGAGACGTTCTCTTTCCTGAAATCTACGTAATTCTGCGGTCATTTCCCACTGCGATCGCCACTCAATGCAGTGGAGGAAAAGAGTCGTCAGTTGAGCTAAACCATCTAATAAGGTATCTGTATCTTGAATCTCTTCTGTGTTGGCAGTAGCAATTTCCACCGGCTCCGAAGCCTGCAACCACATACCGAAACCCACGGGTAACATTTCAAATGCAGGAAAGAGCAGCAGCTCCTCAATCCCCATCCATTTGATCTGCCCTTGCTGGATACGTACCCAAGATACTTGCCGGGGCTGAAATATCTCGCCACCATCTAAAGAGAAGTAGTTGATGCCGTCAGGTTGCACTGGTATTGTGTTCGGGGTGATATCGGATAATGCCAAGCCGAGTTGATGAATCCAGCCTTCCACCAGATCCATCGCTGACTGATGAGCATTAGCGATCCACTCGTTAAAGTCTTCTGGTGACACCCTGATGAGTTCTGTCTCTTCCATCGACACTGCTAGGATCTGGCTCACCTGCCCTGTTTGACTTGGTAGTGTTGAGAACATCGCCCCACCAGAGCTGATACTAAATAGATAACGGCGGGAACCTTCTGGTATGCCATTTTGGACTGCGATCGCAAACAACGCTAAGGAACCAGATTTGACCACCCAAACAACTTGCGACTCATCTAAAAGTATCGGTTCGTTGCCTAAGAGACGATAGTGCTGTCCCTGTAAATCTTTGCTCTTAATTTGATTAAGCATATTTATTTCTCTTCAGTTGCCGTGCATAGAATTTGCATTCTGTAGAGACGCTATCTTCAAAGCGGTATGAAGTTCGCGTCTCTACAAAAATGCCTACATTAGTTTTTTAATTTTTAATAATGACTTAAACATCTCAACCCTCACTACGGATTAGCTGCAAGTACGCACCTTCAACCTGCTTTAATTGTTCATGAGTTCCGCGTTGAACCACCTTTCCCCGTTCAAGGACAATAATTTCATCACAATCCCGAATGGTGCTGAGGCGGTGGGCTACAATAATGCAAGTGCAACCTCGCTGACGAAGTCTCCGGTCAATAATTTTTTCCGTTTCGGTATCAAGGGCGCTGGTAGCTTCATCCATCACCAAAATGGCAGGGTTGTTGACTAAGGCGCGAGCAATTTCCAAACGCTGTCGCTGACCCCCACTTAAATTGGTAGCACCTTCTAAGAGTTCAGCATTATAGCCCCCTGGCATTGAAAGTACCAGATCGTGAATTGCCGCATCAAGACATGCCCTCACCAAGTTACTATCAGGCACAGTGGTATCCCAGAGCGTTAAGTTGTCCCTGACACTGGCAGCAAACAGAAAGATATTCTGCTCCACCAAAGCAATAGAATTAACCAGCACTTGGCGGTTAACTTGCTCTCTTGGTTGACCATCAAAGAGAATCTCTCCTGCCCAAGGTTCATACAGCCCACACACCAGTTTGGCAATGGTAGACTTTCCAGAACCACTTCCACCCACCAAAGCGATTCGCTGTCCTGGTTTGATTGAGAGATTAAAGTTTTCAATTAAGGGAGCGGCAACATGAGTATAGCCAAATGTAACATTCCGCAACTCGACATACCCTTGCAATTTGAGGAGTGAGGGAACTGCAGATCCCCTCTGGGAACAAGGGGGAATGAGGGAAATTTTTTCTAATTCCCGGACTCTTTTCCCCTCAGCTAATTGCGGATCAATAGGGTTACGTAAGACATCATCAAGGCGATTGAGATCGCCCTCCACTTCTTGCAAATCACTCCCAAGGCTAATCAGATTATTCACAGGTTCCAGAAACTGTTGCATAAGGCTCTGAAATGCCACCAACATCCCAATACTCAGATACCCATCCATCACCCGAAAACCGCCCACAACCAAAAGTAGCATGGATGAAATGGTCGAGAGGAAGGACGGTAATATCGCCAGAGTCTGGTTCGTCACATCCATTTCTTGTCGAGCGTTAATCGCCAAAGCATAATAACCCGCCCATCGAGAGAAGAAATCTGACTCCAAGCCAGATGCTTTGAGGGTTTCCATACCTTGGAGTCCAGAAATTGACACCCCAGCAACTTTTCCTTGATCCTGTTGTAATTTCATATTGGCATCCACACGCTGCCTTGCTACCCATTGCAATGCCAAGAAATTGACAATAACAAAGGCGATCCCAATAGAGGTTAATACCGCATCATATTGCAGCATGATTGCTGCATAAAAAATTACTGTCACCGCTGCAATGACCGTGGTAGCCAATTTACCCGACAGAATATTGGCTAAGGAGTCATTGAGGTGGACGCGGCTGCTAATTTCCCCAGCAAACCGTTGATCGTAAAAACTGACAGGTAAGCGCAGAATGTGCCACAGGAACTGACTCGACATGCCCACAGACAGCTTGATTTTCATGTGGCGCAGAGACTGCAATTGTAGTAGTGTTAAAAATCCACTCAGCACAGCTGTGAGGATTATCCCCAAAACCAGTGGACGCAACCAATCCTCTCTGCCCTCAATCAAAATATTGTCTACAAACACCTGAGAAAACGTTGGCACCAACACTCCCGGAATCACCAGCAGAAATCCTGCTAGCACGCAGTAGGCAAGTGTTCCAACAGAAAAGCGCAGGCGTTCCCATAGAGCCCGGATAGTACTGGGTTTGCGTCCCCCTTTTTTGAACTCTGGACCACGTTGGAGAACCAGCACTACACCAGTGTAGGCATCGCTGAATTCCTGTAGGGAGACGGTGCGGGGTCCACTGGCTGGATCATTAAGATAAACTCGCTCCTTACTGAACCCCTCTACCACCAAGAAATGGTTGAAGTTCCAAAATACAATGTATGGGCATTGCAGTTGCTGTAGGTTATCCAAGTCTAGCTTAAAGCCTTTAGCATTTAGCCCGTAACTCCTAGCAGCGTTGAGAATATTGATAGCTTTACTTCCGTCCCGCGAAACTCCGCACTCTTGACGCAGTTTCACTAACGGTACAATTCGACCATAGTAAGCGAGAATAATTCCTAGCGCCGTAGCCCCACATTCCACTGCCTCCATTTGTAGTAACGTAGGTGTGCGGCGTCGAGTAGTTTTACTGATATTTAATCTTAACATAGTTACATAGTCAATAATTTCTTACTCCCATCAATAAATACCACTCCAGGTTCTGAGGATGGGAAAGACAAACGTAATTGGGGCTTGTTCCTCCACGGTGACGTGTACAGAGGTAGTGGTTCCAGGAGACATCGCCAGTTGTGGACCCTTTGAAGAAGACCATTGGTAGCCGCTCTTAGTCGAGGTGTCCGGCTGAAGTTCAGCGAAAACTTGGATCTGAGGACCTGAGGATATCAGACTTTCCACAACTTCAGAATTGCCTACCAAACTAGACGCACCCTCTTTAGTGACAGGAAAAGCTGAGATATTGGTGACAGTGCCCACAATGCCACCAAAGCGTTCCCGCTTGACTGTGGTGGGTGTAATTTGCAACTTCATACCCTTTTGAATCTTTTTGCCATCGCTAACTGGAAAAAATGTCACAGCAACGAGCTTGGCGGATGGCTTTTGCGCCTGTATAGACCCAATGCGGGTTCCCGGACTCAGAATTTGTCCAGGAGTCACGGTCAATTCCAAAACCCGTCCGGTGTAGTCACTGATAATCTGGCTATTGTTTTTTAATTGCAGTTCTAGCTGAGCAATATTCCGCTTCACTTCCTGAATCTGATTTTGTCGGTTAATTAAAGATTGGAAATTTTGCTCAGCTTGACTTTTTTCTTTGCTGTCTAGTTCTTTGAGTTGCGTTTTGAAGTCGGCAATTTGGCTGAGATTATCGCGGTAGGACTTTTCTGCCTGTACTTGATTGATATCTAGTTGTTTGAGTTGGTCTTCAAGATCAGCAATTTTTTTGATACTGTCTAAAGAGGATTGTTGTGCTTC
>CAZZVG010000024.1:0-15690 GCA_964657295.1 Iningainema sp.
AAAATTCTCAAAGAATTTGGACAAAATTATGTAATTAATTTTGTCTAACTACTTATTACACTTTCAAGTCAATGATTCCCGG
This sequence comes from Iningainema sp., assembly GCA_964657295.1. GTDB lineage: Bacteria > Cyanobacteriota > Cyanobacteriia > Cyanobacteriales > Nostocaceae > Rhizonema. The sequence continues at coordinate 83 of CAZZVG010000024.1, forward strand.
CAACGGGATTGAAACTGCGAAATCACCAAAAAGAAGATGGAGACCGTACTGCTTTCAAGTCAATGATTCCCGGCAACGGGATTGAAACACCCTTTTTCTCGGTTTCTTGCACCCTTATCACCCTTCTTTCAAGTCAATGATTCCCGGCAACGGGATTGAAACCAATTGGGAGTGGAAAGTCTTTCACTCAATTGAGACTTTCAAGTCAATGATTCCCGGCAACGGGATTGAAACAAAATAATAACTCGTCAACGCTGTATTCTTCCGACTTTCAAGTCAATGATTCCCGGCAACGGGATTGAAACCAGAAGCTTTGCTACCACTACAGTGCCGAAGATATACTTTCAAGTCAATGATTCCCGGCAACGGGATTGAAACTTCCCGTACAAGAGCTTCAGAGTAACGCCAAGTTTCACTTTCAAGTCAATGATTCCCGGCAACGGGATTGAAACCCCGTACCAGTGCCACCAGTGCCACTAGATGCTGTAGTCTTTCAAGTCAATGATTCCCGGTAACGGGATTGAAACCCAACCCCAAAGGTGCGTTCAAAAGAACTTACCCAATAAGGGGTAAAAATTACGGGCGTTGCTGAATCCGAGTACGAATTCATATTTGTTGATATGAAACAACTATTCTTTGCGCCTTTGCGTGAGGCAAAATTCATCTCATCAATCAGCAACACCAAATTACGAACTACAAATGATTAATTACGAATTATTCTCACTCTATGACCCCGCCCTCCTAGATGATAGAAGTACTTGTGACTGCTGTCAAAAGCACCGCGCTTAAATAGATCGGAGAGATCATTAGTGCCTGGGGTATTTGCATCACCCAAAAATCGACCCTTTGAAGCAAAAACACCAAAGAGTTCCTGGAAGCTCTTCAAGTCTGAGGAGTGGGTGTAATTCAGAGTGCTATTGTATGCATTACCCTTAGCCAAGGGCGAAATCACGATTTCGGGAATAGTATGGCTGAAGTCGTTCTGGTTTGTGCCTTCTGACTCGTCGTACCAAATGACGATCGCACCATTATCCTTATAGGCTTTCGATGCCATAATCTTCGGAATGATTATAGACAGGAAGTTATCTCCCTGTGCGATCTGAGCCGAATCACCTGTGTAATAAACCCCATTATAGGTAAAGCCGTCAGTCAACGCGGTATGCATATCATTGAACTGATCAGGAGTGATCAAAGCATACTGGGCAACGGTGTTTTTGTCAAGGTCTGTTTGCAACTGCTGTAGCGGTGCATAATGGGAAACTTGAGGGTTTGAAGGAGTCGGATCGTTACCACCGTTTGTAGCAGTGAAAAAGAGCTGCCCATCATGTTTAGTGGCAAAGTTATACTGATGACTACCGTTGTAAGGATTGATATAAGCATCTGACGTGCCACTGAAACTGCTCAGTGGTACAGTCCACTGATTTTGTGGCAGAACTGCACTTTTGTCGCTAGTCAGATCAATGTCTTCCTGATAAGACTTCCAGGATATACCAGCATCCTGAAGGAGACTACTGAGGCTGACTGCGTCTTGGTTGGTGCCGCCGGGATCTGTGTAGGGATCGTTGTCGTTCAATACGCCGAAGTTGTCTCCGGCTTCCTGCCAAATGTAGTTAGGTTCGGAAGGATGGATGCTGGGGTTATCACCTGACGGTGTAGCCAGAACGTTATGGTAAGCGCTGGCGTAGGAAACCTGAGCGGCGTTCGGATTTCCAGGAGTAATCAGGCTGTTGATATATGGAGCAGCCGGATTGCCAAAAATTTGGGAGGGTGCTTTCGTGTCGCTGCTTGGCTGCGTGAAGTTGTGGTTCTCCATGTCTATCACAAAGACATGCTCAATGCGTTGGGCTACTGCTGCCCGTGCAGTTAATAACTGTGCAATCACACAGGTAGCAGGAACAAGCGCAAGCAGGCTTGCTATGGTGAGAATAGGCTTATGAGAAGCCTGACGCTTACGTCGTGCAGTGTCAAAAGGTTTCTGGCGGTTCATTTGCGGAAAGCTGGGATTGTGAACTGTGATTAAGCACAATCTACATGTCTTAGGTTAAGCAGAAGCTATGAAAATGCGATCGCTAGGGTAAAAATTGTCCGTTCATTTTACGCAAGGCTCGCGCCAACATAGGGCTTCTGTCCGGAAGACTTTCCGCTTATTGCAAGGCTGGGATCGGTAAGCAATAGAATGTGCCATACTGCGAAAAAGGTCAAAAATGTCTCGCAGAAGCTCTTGATATCTGGGTCCGAGAATGATATTATGATGAGGAAGATCTAGTTTTCGTCTATCTGCACGGAAGCCGAAGTAAATAATCATCAGTGACATCGACTGCCTCATCAGTTCAAGAGATGCGTAGCTTAGCGTTGATAGATCAATACTACAAAAGTGCCTGGTACAATGCTCGGTCTCTCGAATGGCTGTCCTGGGATCTGCTTGGGCGTTGGTTTGAAATTAGCTGTAGCCAAATACACATTGTGTGTTTTGAGATCTAAAGCCATAGTACGAGCTCCACGCTGCGTCATCACATTATCCACTATGCTGAATTTGTCTGGTGAGTCTTCATGCACTACCGTGAGTGATCCCGAGCCATTCGAGCTGAAAGCTAATCCAGTTACAGGATCAAAAGCTGTAGCATCTGTACGACTGCCAATTGGTAGAGTTGCTTTTATGTGACCTGAATCTGCGTCTACCACAGCCATCATTTGGTTTCTACAACCAACAAATAACCGCCGATGATCTTGATCAATTGCTAAGCCCGTTGGTGAAGAGCAGGGTTTAAGCGACCATCTCGCTTTCACTGTGAGGCGAGTCGCATCAAGAGTTAATAGTTCGCTTTTATCCTCTAGATTAACGTAAATTTGCCCATTTCCATCACTAACAGCAAATTCTGGTTTTCCTCCTAACATAATATTGCCCAGGACTTTAGCACTATTAGCATTGAAAACAGTAGCAGAGTTGCTGTCACCGTTAAAAGTAAAAACTTGCATTGAGTGGGAGTCGTAAACAATAGCATCTGGATCTAATTCGGTTTTGACTTGTCCGAGAACTCGTAATGTCTTGAGATCAAATATGCTCACTGTTGAAGCTTTACCATTGCTAGTAAAACCACGACCCAGTTCGGGAGCAATGGCAACACCATGCACCCCATTCGTGTTAGGAATTTCACCTACGACTAAACCAGTATCAACGTTTAGTACTATTACCCGTGTAGAACGTGTAATGTATAAGCGACGAGCAGTGCTGTCTAAGGTAAGATAATCCCAGGAGCCTTCTTGACCAAGTACTACTTTTTTGACCAAATGATAATTATTGGTTGACTTAGCGGTACTGAATGCGGTCTTTTGGAAGAACAGTAGCAAATAAGATGCTAACAAGAAGGTGATAATTGTACTAATCTGACAAAAAGTCCCCGTTTTCAAGTCTATATTTCTCATTACAGATAACTAGAGATTACCGCATTGGATGTTCTATTACATATCTGAAAGCGGGCTAACCCTCCTTCTCCCAAGGGGAGACGCTCCGCGAACGCGTTCAAGGCTGTCTCACCGTTCGCCCCTACTAAGGATTTCAAGGATTTCAACGAACGCATAATTAATTTTCACCAGATGTCTATTATGACATCGTTTTTTACTCTTGAACTTTTTACTACTCTCGGATGGCTTCTGTGATCAGTTCCTTGAAATCCTTGATAGGAGGGTACCTACAAATGGCTTTTTTTCCCATCACCTATAAGCTCGTCTCATACATTGTGCCTAGCAACTAAAGTATTTGTAGTTCAGCTGCATGGTGGCGAATGTGATCCTCAATAAAAGTAGAGATAAAATAATAACTGTGGTCGTAGCCTTCTTGATAACGTAAAATCAGAGGTTGATTAACTGCGGTGCAAGCTTGTTCAAAAACGTCTGGCAGGAGTTGCTGTTGGGTAAGAAATTGATCGGCAGTACCTTGATCGATGAGAATGGGACTGTGATAACCAACTTGCTTCACCAATTCACTCGCATCGTAGGCACGCCAAGTTTCGCGATCGCTACCTAAATAGCCACTAAATGCCTTTTGACCCCAAGGACAAAGCATCGGTGCGGCAATAGGTGCAAACGCTGATACCGATTTGTATTGTTCGGGGTTTCTCAAAGCACAAACTAAAGCACCATGTCCCCCCATAGAGTGACCGAAAATACCTTGCCTATCCGATTGTACGGCGAAGTTTTGGGCAATTAAAGCAGGTAATTCTTGAACAACATAATTATACATTCGGTAATGAGCGGCCCAAAGTTCCTCAGTTGCATCCACATAAAAGCCAGCACCCGTGCCAAAGTCCCAGTCATCATCCTCACTAAAAATACCCGTATTGCGAGGACTGGTATCTGGCGTTACGAGTATCAAACCGTATTTTGCGGCATATTGCTGTGCTCCCGCCTTAACCATAAAGTTTTCTTCCGTACACGCTAACCCGGAAAGAAAATAGAGAACTGGCACTGGTTTCTGAGTTGCTTGCGGTGGTTGGTAGACAGCAAAACGCATTTCCCCATTACAACTGGAGGAGAAATGACTATAAAAACCGAGCTTGCCACCGAAGCATTTGTATTCTGAGTTGAGTTTAATCATATAATTTACCGCTCTCCCCCTCATTCACTCAAACGTTACCACACTCCGAATTGATTCACCCTTGTGCATTAAATCAAAAGCATCGTTAATGCGTTCTATCGGCATCACATGAGTAATCAAATCGTCAATGTTGATTTTCCCCTCCATGTACCAATCGACAATTTTCGGGACATCAGTGCGTCCTCTAGCGCCACCAAATGCTGAACCTTTCCAAACACGCCCAGTCACAAGTTGGAAAGGACGGGTAGAAATTTCCTCACCAGCACCAGCAACACCAATAATTACACTGACGCCCCAACCTTTATGGCAGCATTCTAATGCTTGACGCATGATCTTCACATTGCCAATGCATTCAAAACTGTAATCAGCACCGCCTTTAGTTAAGTCAACGATGTAGGGAACCAAATCGCCTTCAACTTCTTTGGGGTTGACGAAATGAGTCATGCCAAACTTTTCTGCTAAATCTTTCTTTGTAGGATTGATATCTACACCTACAATCATATTGGCTCCTACCATCCGGGAAGCTTGGATCACATTCAAGCCAATACCACCCAACCCAAAAACAACCACATTAGCTCCAGGTTCTACCTTGGCTGTGTTAATGACTGCACCTACACCCGTGGTTACACCACAGCCAATGTAACAAACTTTATCAAAAGGCGCGTCCTCCCGGATTTTTGCCACAGCAATCTCCGGCAACACCGTATAGTTAGCAAAGGTCGATGTCCCCATATAATGATGAATCATTTGCCCATTGATGGAAAAGCGACTGGTGCCATCAGGCATCACACCTCGCCCTTGAGTCACGCGGATTGCCTGACAGAGATTGGTTTTGAAGCTGAGGCAATATTCGCACTGACGGCATTCTGGAGTGTATAAAGGAATGACGCGATCGCCCGGTTTGACACTGGTGACTCCCTCTCCAACTTCCACAACAACCCCAGCGCCTTCATGTCCTAAAATGGCAGGAAATAAACCTTCAGGATCGGCGCCGGAAAGGGTGTAGGCATCAGTGTGGCAAACCCCACTCGCTTTGATCTCCACCAACACTTCCCCAATTCTTGGACCTGAAAGATTTACTGTTTCAATCGTTAACGGCTGAGCAGAACTATAAGCTACTGCGGCTTTGACTTCCATTTATTCGTTCTCCTGTGTTGTTCCTCAATCTTAGATCGTCAGGATACACATATTAGTCAATCATCCCAACTTACTAGTATAAATTATTTCTGTATCGTACTTAGCGCTACAAATTTATTGCCGAAAAGGGTCATGCTATATAAGAAGCAAGAAAAACGATCATCTAAAATGAAGTTGTTAAAGAACATAGGATTTAGCGTAACATCTATTACTCTATGTGTTGCTTTGACAGGTGGTAAAGCCAGCGCGGATCTAGGCGACTTTTTGACAGAATTCGGTACTCCACCACCAGGGGCGAACAAACTAGATTGCAAACTTGATGCAGCTCACCCGGAACCAGTGGTGCTTGTGCATGGCACTAATGAGAGTATGCTTGAGACCTGGTTTTCACTCTCTCCCCTACTAGCAGCGAAAGGCTACTGTGTGTACGCTCTGAACTACGGCAACCGTGCGACAAGTCTTATAGAAAACTCCGCTCAAGAGCTTTCTACGTTTGTGAATAAAGTATTAGCCCTAACTGGCGCTCAGAAAGTATCTCTTATTGGTCATAGCCAGGGGGGCATGATGCCTCGATACTACATCAAGTTCCTCGGTGGCAATCAGAAAGTCAGTCGCTTGATTGGTATTGTTCCATCTAATCACGGCACTACCCTGATAGAACCGCTACGTCTGATATGCACTACACTAAATCCTCCTTCAGTAGGACCTGCTTGTGACGAACAAGAGGCAGGTTCAGGATTCATCACTAACCTGAATCAGGGTGACGAGACACCAGGACCTGTTTCATATACGGTGATTGCAACTCGTTACGATGAGATAGTCGTTCCCTATACTTCCGCCTTTCTAAATGGACCGGCTGAGCGAGTCATAAACATCACTCTACAAGACTCCTATCCATTAGACCTTGCAGGGCACATAACTATATTGCAAGATTCCAATGCCTTCACATTCGTCTACGACGCGCTGGCTCTACCATAGTTAGTTAAAAAATTGGTGCATCCCATAACTATAGCGATCGCACTTCATAATTTAAGTTTTCCCAATATTTTTGTGTTGGGTTTGCTCTGTCGCTGCATCCAACCTACGTTACTTTGTTTTAGGAATATCATCACAAAGGTGACGGTCATCATTGTTAACATTAGGATTGTTCTTCAAATAGTCATAAATCCAAGCACAACCACGTATCAGTAGATCATCCAAATTCAAATTCCAAAGTTTTACTGTATTGTCATAACTACTAGAGGCAATGGTCTTGCCATCCGGGCTGAACACCACGCTCGTGACAGAACCAGTATGCCCGTTGAAAGTATGGATTTCCTGCCCTGAGAGATTCCACAGTTTCACGCTCGTGTCATAACTACCAGTGGCAATGGTCTTGCCATCCGGGCTAAACACCACACTCGTGACATAACTGGTATGCCCTTTGAGAGTATGGAGTTCCTGACCTGAGAGATTCCACAGTTTCACTGTGTTATCATCAACACCAGTGGCAATGGTCTTGCCATCCGGGCTGAACACCACACTCCTAACCCAACTGCTATACCCATTGAGAGTATGAAGTTCCTGCCCCGACAGATTCCACAGTTTCGCTGTGCTGTCATCACTACCAGTGGCAATGGTGTTGCCATCTGGGCTAAACACCACACTTGTGACATAACTGGTATGCCCTTTGAGAGTATAAAGTTCCTGCCCCGACAGATTCCACAGTTTCACTGTCTTGTCATTACTTGCAGAGGCAATGGTCTTGCCATCAGGGCTGAACGCCACCCTCGTGACTCTACCACGATGCCCTTTAAGAGTATGAAGTTCCTGCCCTGAGAGATTCCACAGTTTCACTGTCTTGTCATCACTAGCAGAGGCAATGGTGTTGCCATCCGGGCTAAACACCACACTCCTAACTGTATCGCTATGCCCTCTAAGAGTATGAAGTTCCTGCCCTGAGAGATTCCACAGTTTCACTGTATTATCATCACTAACAGTAGCAATGGTCTTGCCATCCGGGCTGAATACCGCGCTCCAGACATAACTCCTATACCCTTTGAGAGTATGGAGTTCCTGCCCTGAGAGATTCCAAAGTTTCGCTGTCTTGTCATCACTAGCAGAAGCAATGGTGTTCCCATCCGGGCTGAACACCACGCTTGTGACAGAACCGCTATGCCCAATGAGTGTCTGGAGTTCCTGCCCTGACAGATTCCACAATTTCACGCTCGTGTCATCACTGCCAGAAGCAAGGGTTTTGCCATCGGGGCTGAACACCACGCTCCTAACAGAACTGCTATGCCCTTTGAGTGTATTAAGTTCCTGCCCTGAGAGATTCCATAATTTTACTGTCTTGTCATCACTACCAGAGGCAATAGTTTTGCCATCCGGACTGAACACCACGCTCCTGACTGTCCCACTATGCCTTTTGAGAGTATGGATTTCCTGCCCTGACAAATTCCACAGTCTCACTGTGTTATCATAACCGCCACTGGCAATAGTCTTGCCATCCGGACTGAACACCACGCTCGTCACAGAACCGCTATGTCCTTTGAGTGTATGGAGTTCCTGCCCTGACAAATTCCATAGTTTCACGTTCGTGTCATAACTACCACTGGCAATAGTTTTGCCATCTGGGCTGAACACTACGCTCCTGACAGAACCGCTATGTCCTTTGAGTGTATGGAGTTCCTGCCCTGATAAATTCCATAGTTTCACGCTCGTATCATCACTACCAGAGGCAATGGTCTTGCCATCCGGGCTGAACACCACGCTCCAGACAGAACTACTATGATCTTTGAGGGTATGAAGTTCCTGTCCTGACAAATTCCACAGTTTCACGCTCGTATCATCACTACCAGAGGCAATAGTCTTGCCATCCGGGCTGAACACCACGCTCCTAACTGTACCGCTATGCCCTTTGAGGGTATGGAGTTCCTGCCCTGACAAATTCCACAGTTTCACTGTATGGTCCCAACTACCAGAGGCAATGGTCTTGCCATCCGGGCTGAACACCACGCTCGTGATAGAACCGCTATGCCCTTTGAGGGTATGAAGTTCCTGTCCTGACAAATTCCACAGCTTCACTGTGTTGTCATAACTACTAGTGGCAATTGTCTGACCATCCGGGCTGAACACTATGCTCCTGACAAAACCCTTATGCCCTGACAGTATGTTGCGTTCTTTCAATCCGTAAACAACCTGTTGCAGAGCAACTGTTGCTTTTATACGGTTATCTGCATCTACAGCATTACCATATTTTTTTAAACTTTTTCCGGCTTTCAAGCCGGATAATAAAGCTTCTACTTCAAGCCCTAAGGCAAAAAGATTTTCTGTAGTGAAACTTTGAACTGAAACTTCTGCCTCTTTAAGAGCTTTTTCAGCACTCAGGCGTTCTGTGTTAGCATATATTGCTATTCCTCCCATTATAACTGAAAATATCAGCGATCCCGCAGCATAAGGGAGTGCAGGCTTATAAGGCTCCCAAAAATTCCGCAACTTCAACGGTAAATGTTGATTGACCCACCTTAAATCAAACACTTGCTGGTAGATGGGATTTCGCACTTTTAACAACCCATTTTCCCTTTTGACTACACCCGAAAGTTTCAGGTAAGATTTGATGATAGACTGCTCTTCATCAGGAACGGGGCGTTTCCCTCGACAAATTTCACGATAAATCGTTAAAACAGCAGATCGATCTGGTGCGCGTTTGAGGAGCATATCACGGACAAACTGCAAGTTATTATCCTGATCACTCATTGCACCAAAAAAGGTGCTGCTCACTATGCGGTCAATATCAGCTTTAGACCAATTTTTCTTGGATTGCTGGCTAATAATCCGAAAAAGACGCTGTGATAAGTACGGATGCCCTGCTGTCCAAGAAAGCACCCACTGCAAAACCTGTTGTGCTTTAAACGTTGGCAACCCCAATCCCTCTACTAGCGGTTTTGCTTCAATAAAGGTAAAATCCGTCAAGTCAACTGGCTGACCAACATTGAACGATGTTCGTTTTGAGTCGCGAATCAGGTTCCCAGGAGTGACTACACCGAATAAAACAAAAGAAAGCCGCTCAAATTCTGAGAAAAAAGCGCGGGAAACGTAGAGATAGCGAATAGCTGCATAAAAACTGTCTGTAAACTCTAGCGAGAGAGTTGTATCAATTTCATCAATGAAAATTACGACTGGTGTCGTCACCTCAACTAATAATACCTGCTGAAAAAATTCCGTTAACCGGTGTGTCAAACTCAGATGCGCGTGTGCAAGCCACCATTGGTGTACATCAGTATCCAGGATCAATTGTGCTTCTATTTGGATGAGTAAAACTAGATCCCACTGTTCAGCAATAGTGACTTGCTTACCTATACCTGTGAGGTCAATCATCACTGACTGAATCCCTTCAGTTCTGAGTTGAAGGGCCGTGTGGATCATTAAACTGGACTTACCCATCTGGCGTGGCGTGAAAATGTAGGCAAATTTTCCTTCTCGACATAGTGTTAACAGCTCCTTATCTGCAATCCGGGGAATATAAATTCCCTGACTGTTTGTCTGTACTGCTCCACAAACAGTATAAATACTTGCATCATTCATGCAGATTCTCCCGAAAATATTCGGCGTACCACTGACAACGGAGTAAGGCTGCCTGCTCTGAAGCAAAGCACCAATCGAGAACTCCGCAACCGCCAGAAGAGTTGCCTGTCCAGGCAGATATTTTGACTAATGATGTTCTTATGAGCTTGTATTAATTGTTGCTTATCATCCAGGATTGACAATAGTTGCTTTAGATGATGGAAAAAAGCTCCATTCGGGGCATTGGCATTGGGGAATAATTGTGTTGGGGTGATCTGTCTACTAGCAACTAAGTACAGTACTTTTAGTACTAAGTAATGATGTCCCCTAAGCAGGCAAAGCAATTGTTGATTGGAGTTATAGTCTAAGGGTGAATCATGACGACGATTGAGTTCCGCAATCAATGTAGGTGTAAAATCTTCTAGTTCAATCACCTGCCCAACATTAAAAGGAGACTGGTTAAGGTCAACAATTAACTGATAAGATTCAGTAGAAGTAACTAGCACTAAATCTAATTTGTCTAAACTAGGACAAATCGCCCGGCTGTTATGCCAACTAAGCAACATTCCTAGGAAATTATTGCGTTTGTTGGTATTAAAAACTTTATCAACCTCATCCATTACCCACACCAACAGATCTCCCAACACCGATAGCATCATAAAATCCAACGGCAAACTCAATTGCTGCGCGATATCCAACTGCTCTTACCAAAGATTGAGTACTGGCAAGTTGCAAATCCCCTGAGTGATTCGTAAGCGCCAAGCCATCACTCTGTGTTCCATGTCCGGAAAAATCCACAATTTGCGGTTCATGGTCTAACAAAGCACATCGCAAATTGTTTCCCCATGCTTTCCATCTGCTAATGATTTCTAAGTGCGATCGCACAAGAGCGCGTTCCAACCCTGCCTGAACTTCTCTGACTTCAGAATCCAGACGTAGCTTGGAGGTATTCTTTGGGTTAGCTGATAAAATCAGAATTTTCTTCACGATGGTATCAACTACTGTTGAATTTGCGGTCATTTAGTATCTTCAAGCATAATGACGCATGAATCAACAAAAAATTTGTTTCATGAATGATCAGTGGCAACGCTTAGCACTAACGACAGCTTGTGATCAGGGTTTCAAACTCGCGGCGGTTGAACAGTCTTGTCAGAGAATCGCTCTGTGGGCTTAATCAGAAAGTGCGAGTCCTGCTTGGAGCGTGAATACAGATCTAAACTTATTAATTTTTAATAAAATTTAACTCTCATGGAGCTAATCGGTTGACACCTTTGGAGAACCTGTATCAATTCTTGAATTTGGACTGGTTTACAGAGGTAGTCATTCATACCAGATGCTAAACAACGATCGCGCTCGCCCCACATCCCACTTGCTGTCAAGGCAACAATCCAAGGACGGTTTTCAGGAGTCCATTCGTTGCAGATATGCTCGGTTGCAGTCACACCATCCATCTCTGGCATTTGCACATCCATTAACACCACATTATAAGGTTGACGGCGCAGAGCCAAGAGTGCTTCTAAGCCATTGTTAGCAACATCTGCTTCATAACCCATCCTCTGTAGTAAATGTCGTACTATCTTTTGATTAACAACATTATCTTCCACTACAAGTATTGTTAAAGGATGTTGTTCTGCTATCTGAGTATTAATCGCAACATCTTTACTACTGTTGTCCACTTTCTCTTCCATCATAGAAGCGGTAATCGTGAAGTAGAATGTACTGCCAATCCCTGGTTCACTTTCAACCCAAATTCTACCACCCATCAACTCACTCAATTTCTTGCAGATAGCAAGACCTAACCCCGTACCGCCATACTCTCGACTAGTCGAAGAGTTTACTTGACTGAAGGCTTTGAACAAACGCTCTGTGCGATCGCGTGGAATGCCAATGCCTGTATCTTTGACCGCAAACTGAATTTCGTAACTCTTTTTCCCATCAGGACTTCTGCCTATCTCATTCGCTTTCGCGGAAACTTCGATGCTGCCAGTTTCAGTAAATTTAATTGCATTACTAAGTAAGTTTATCAATATCTGACGTAGCCTTGTAATATCTGCAATAATCAAAGAGAAAAGCTCAGAAGTATCTATGAAAGTGATTTTTAAGCCTTTCTCTTTCGCTTTCGGTGCCAGCATATAAAGAACCTCATTAACGCAACTTTGTAAAGAAAACGGTTGCGCTTCTAGTTCCAGCTTGCCTGATTCAATTTTTGAGAAGTCTAAGAAGTCGTTAATAATTGCGAGTAAGGCGTTGCCACTAGTTTCAATAATTTTAACAAACTCTTGCTGTTCAAGACTCAAATCAGTACTCAACAACAAACTCGCCATACCAGTTACCGATGAAATCGGGGTACGAACCTCATGGCTAATCATCGCGAAGAATTCTTGTTTTGCCAGTTCTGCTTGCTTGCGTTCAGTCATGTCTCGCAGAAGATAAACATACCCTTGAAAGTTCTCAATTTCTGATTGAACTACTGAACAGGAAAAGGCAATAGGAATTTTTTTTCCACTCTTGGTTTGACAAACAGCTTCTATGTCTTTAATAAAGGCAGTGGTTGGTTGTTCATGGTTAGTGATGGTGATCTTTTCTTCTACTTCCCGAACTGGAACATCCTCTCTAATCACCGTAGAGATATGTTGTCCTCGGACTTCTGCTTCGTCATATTCCAGCAAAGCTTGTGCTGCTGGATTCATTGTTTTTATCTTTCCTGACAGCGTTGTTACTACCAACCCATCTGCCATTGATGTCACAATTTGGTCAATATATCGCTTAGAAGCTATTAACGTACTTAGTAAAAGATTTGCCTCATTTGCCCCTTGCGTCAAAGATTGCTCAAGCTCCAGCCGTTCTGTTACATCTTCAATAATAATAATGAGTTCATTGCTAGAAGAGTTTTCTTGAAGATTTTTAATAAGACAGATATCAATATATAAAGCAGAGGAAGTATCTTGTAAGCGACTAATTCCTTTTAAATGAAAGTTATTTTGTTCTCCTTGTAAAATCGTCTCAATAATTTCTTCGAGTCCTACTAATTCTGGGAAAAAAATCCTAACATCTTTGCCTTGATCCAATTCCTGAGGATTTTCGGCAAATCGATTTACTCCTGAAGACATTTCCAAAATCTTCAAATTTTGACTGATAAAACAATATTCAATATTTCTTCCTGACAATAAGTTAGTGATCAATGCATTCATATTATTCTATTAAAGCCTGAGTTAATATTTTAAATATTTCATCTACATTATCGCCACTTTTTGCTGAAGTCAAATAGGTAGAAATGACACATTTTCTATCGCTAAATTGATAGAATTTACGTAGGCTTTCTAAATATTCTGCTTCTATGAGATCGGCTTTATTCAGTGCAATAACAATATGGCTTTTCGGATTAACAGCTAAAAAACTTTCGATAGAATCAGAGAGGCTATCCAGCGTTTCTTGTCGTGTCAGATCACCAACAATCACGGCTCCTTTAGCTCCTTGAAAATAACTTGGAGCAATTGCTTTAAATTTAGTACTACCTTCAATATCCCAGATAAGAACTTTAACTTCCTGAGTTATTTGGGAATCGATTCTAGGTAATTTAACAGATTTACATGATATTTTTACACCCACAGTTGAAAGATATTTGTCACTAAATTGCCGCTCGACAAAACGGCGTACTAAACTAGTTTTTCCAACACCAAAACTACCAATCAAGCAGACTTTTTGAGAAATTGTAGACATAAAAAATATTATTTGATGGAGGTGCGTATAATAGTAACTATAGTTATGTAAACTTGTGTTGATATATATAGCGATCCTAAATGAGTCGTGAACATTATTTTTGGAATGAACCGCCAAGACGCCAAGAGCGCCAAGAAAAGAAGGAGGAGAGAATTTTACGAATGGTTTAGGATTGCTATATATATGCGAGTTACTAAGAGCGAATATCATACAAAAAGTCAAAACAAAACTTTAGTAAAGCCATTTTTGATACTTTTAAAAATTAGGAATTAGGACTTATTTCTATAACAACACATCGACTTAACCATGAAGGTTGAGTTACATCAATTCCATCTGGAAAAGTTTTTTGTCCGATAATTTGTATACGGGATGGATCGATACCTCGCTCGAGTAGGGTTTTTTGTACAGCTTTCGCTCGCTCCAATGCTAATCTTTGGGCGACAAAATTAGTACTAGAATAACTATAACCAATGATTTTCAAATGAGCTATAGGACGCTGATGGAGGAAAAACATTACCTGCTGAATTTTTTTGGTTAACCCAACAGGGATCAAAATTGCTGAGTTGGGTTCAAAGTAGAACCCAACTTCAATCTGAAGAGGTTTGACTTGCACTGCAGTGAAGACAAATTTAACACCCGGAATTTGCTCAAATGCTTTTTGGATAGTTTTAAGTTCTGCAACTCTACTGACGGTACCCTCAGCAAAAACTTTACCAGCAATATATTTAGCCGAAATTACTGTACCATCTATCTGATTTAAAACTGCGACGACTCGTTTGACTTCAGCCGCAGCCAATACGGGATCGGCAGGGACTTCGACTGATAAAATTTGATTATCAATTGACCATTTAGGTGCAGTTTCTTTGGCAATCCGTTCTGCATGGAAGCGGAGAACTTGATTGGGGACTCTTCCAGTCAGTTTTAAAGTGTCGCGATCGCTTTTCACTGTCAGACGGTAGACGGCTAACTCAGGCGTAGAAGCTAAAGCCAGCGCAGTTTTCTCTTCTATAGAACGAATAACTCGACTGTGGTACTGCCAAATACCTACAGGAATCAACACAGCGCTCAATACTGTTAAACTTAATACCAGTAGAGGAGAGGGTTGATTTTTTTTCTTTTTCGCTTCCTCTTTCGAGTCAGTCACCTTCAGCCTTAAAAGCTCCGTTACCGACGGTAGCAGTAGATTTATGAGTTCCTGAGTATTGTAAATTTGATGCTCTAGCTTCGTAAATCCTTTGCCTAATAAGCGCCGCGAATTAGTCTCACCAAACCGACCTCTAGTACTTCACACCTATTGTTCCCAACTTACGTCATTTTCTATCAAATTCCACTCTTTACTTTTTTAAGTGTATTTCAGGAGGAAAAAAATTGCTATAAATGTTACTAGAGAAACAATATCGTCATTGAATTGTGGGCTGCTGAGGAGTTAACAAACAGTATATGGCAATTGATAGTAATATATTCAAGGCTGGTGGCGTGGTCTTGTGGCCCTTGTTGGGGTTTTCAGTGTTGGCGGTAGCGCTGATTATTGAGCGCTTGATATTTTGGGTACGAATTAATGGCCGTCAAAGTCGTATAGTGCGAGAGGTGCTGCATCTCTACCGTCTCAATA
>CAZZVG010000025.1:0-3398 GCA_964657295.1 Iningainema sp.
GAAGCCAGTCAGGGGTGTAAATAGAGCCTTTTGCTTCTATGCGTCCATTGATCGTTGCTGCTGCACCGCATAAGATCACTATCACTTGTGCAAGATCTTGACCATAATTTACAGCCTGTTTATTTATGAATAGATCGACGTCCTTTCCGACAATTGGAGCTATGGCTGCTACTGTTGTAAAAACAATGCTCCAAACTGTTCTACTTGTAAAAATACTTTTAGCTTTACTGATATTGGGTGCTTGTAAGTCAGAATTTTGAGGTTGTGGATTTGTGGTAGTCATGTGCGTAGGTCTTTATACTTCTAAATTTGTATAAGAGTTAGAGATTTAGTTCTCATGTTAGATTCACTATTAAAGAGCAAAGTTTCGGAAATCTTCTCCAAGAATGTAACTATTGAAAGCTTATACTTAGTAAAAAATAGTATTATTTATAACAATAGAGGACAAAGATAACTATATTGAGTGTATAGATACAAAATGTCACATCTCTACAGAGATTGACTTTAGTAAAGTCAACCAATAGGGATTTTAATCACAAATTCTGTCCATTGTCCTGGCGCAGAGACACAACTAAGTTGTCCACCATGTTTTTCGACTATAATCTGGTAACTTACGGATAGCCCTAATCCAGTTCCTTTACCTACAGGCTTAGTAGTAAAAAAAGGGTCGTACAACTTTGAGCGCACTTGTTCATTCATTCCTGAACCGTTATCGGCGATCGTTATGGCTACCCATTCATCATCAATAACCTTAGTGCAAATGCGAATCTGGGGAATCTTCATTTGTCCTTTGTCATTGATCCTTTGCTCAAGGTTATTGACTAATGACAAATGACAGATGATAAATGTCTCTTCAAGAGCATCGATGGCATTAGTAATGACATTCATAAACACCTGGTTGAGTTGGCTAGGATAGCAAGTAACTTTAGGTAGTTGCCCATATTCTTTGATAACTCTGATTTTTAGATAGTTGTGAGTCGCTTGCAAACGATGTTCCAAAATCATGAGAGTACTGTCAATTCCTTCGTGGATATCAACTTTTTTCAATTCAGCTTCATTAAGACGAGAGAAGTTTCGTAACAATCTAACAATATCTTGAATGCGTTCTGTTCCTACTCTCATCGAATGAAGAAGTTTGGTCAAGTCTTGTACTAGAAAATCCAAGTCGAAGAGGTCTATCTGATCTTGTATTTCTTGAGGAGGATTTGGATAGTATTTTTGATAAAGTTGTACCAATTTCAGTAAATTATTGGTGTATTGCTGGGTGTATTCGAGATTACCTTGAATGAAGCTAATAGGGTTATTAATTTCATGAGCAATGCCAGCAACCATCTGACCTAAGCTGGACATTTTCTCAGTTTGAATAAGCTGACTTTGGGCGAGTTTTAGTTCAGTTAGTGTTTTTTTGAGGGTAGTGGTACGTTCCTCTACTCGGCATTCTAATGCTTCATTAGCTTTTGACAGCTCTTCTTCTACCTGTCGGCGTCTGATGATTTCTTTTGCTAACTCGTCTATTTTATTGTTAAGTAAAACAAAATTGTGACTAGCTGTTGCCTTATTTTCCAACCGTAAGAGAATCAAAGTTGAGGTTTCAGGAGACCAGGGTTGAATGACTGCTCCTTGACAACGATACATTAATGTTTGTCCATCATTCCTGCTTAAAGTGAGAGAGCCAATAACCATTGCTCGGCTTCTGGAACATGCTTGCAGGTAATTTTCAATTTTGTTGAAAGGATCGGTTATAATTTCATAGAGGGTTCTCCCCTGGAGTTCCTTCAAACGTAAGCCCAGTATATCTACGACCGGTTGATTAATTGCTAAGATCTTACCTTTACCATCTACTAAGAGTAAAGGTTCTGGCAAAACTCTGGCAAGTTCAAGAAATTGTTCCGGGGTCATACGGTTAATCTTGTAAGAATTTGACTACCGTTGCAGATATGCAATAAGCTCATATCCAGGAATTGGCTTATTGTTGAGGATTTTGTAGAGCTAGAGTAAGAATCCTTAAAAGGGACTAAACTTACTGAGGACCTAAGAATTCTAGTTGTTTCAGGAGCAGAGAATCGTCAAAGGACTTCTATTCCTCCAAAGTATTCTCGACCTGCTACATCTTCTGACTCTTCTGTGAATTTTAAGTAAACAACAACTTTACATCGACTATCCCCCTGTGCCAGAGTCTCCTGCAACTCTACTTTCGCATATCCCAGATTTTCAGCGGCAATAGTTCCAAAGACATTTGAAGTCATCATACACATAGCAGGGCGATCTCTCACTTTTTCACCAAACGGACACACGCTGTTGCCAAAGACAATCTTTTCATCGTCTTGCTCAATAATGTAAAAATCTCCTTGAATTCTTCTCTTTAAATCAACTAAGACATCAGCAATTTGCTCGCGAGAAAGCTTTGAGACTTCTAAGCTAGATCTGTAATCTTGGTTGATCTGCGTGCCCATGCTTTGACCAACTACACTAATAAATCCAGAAGCTTCTTGTAAGCCAACCACATCTTGCAAAGTGCCGGATAATTCTCGAATCAATGTTCGTAAAAACGAATCACGTTCTAAAGGAATATTGAGAGTATTTATTGAGTGCTTAAGAGACTTGTTCATAAATGTTGAAACCATAGTTATTGAATTACGATTCTAGTTTTCCCAGAAGTTCCTCTTAAGTAACAGATTTACATATAAATTTTAAATCTGGTTTAATTATATAGCTCTCGGAAAATGAGTACAGCTAAAACCTCTGTCTCCTCTTTGCGGGAAACATAGTTCATCTGATCCAAAAATAAGGTAAGCTTGGTGATGCATCAGCTCGAAAAGAGCTTCAAATGGCTTAACTATGATATCTGTCTATAGGGGTTCTGAACTCAAGAGATGTTGAACAATTTTCAGCATGATAGCAACCCATTAACCTGTGACTCTAATCCCCACGCTCATTTATACTCAAATCAGTGGCGGGGACGCCAAACGCCTGCGAAGGCAAACCCCTCTGAGAGCGCTGGCTCAAAAATAGTCGGGGAATAGTTGAACATACCCGGACTATTTTTGAGCGTAGTCAAAAGAGGGAGTAGTGATAGTTGAATTATTCCCAATAAATCAATAAGCATAGTTATAACCATCTTTCTTATGAATCGTTTTACAACACTTATGACTAATCCTCTGTACTAACCCGTCTTTTGTTGAGATATTGAAACTGCCAGAGGCACGAGTGGCAATTCTTCCTAATAAACTCCGTTCCCTCTTCCACCAACGCTCTAATGAAAGTCCCTCTTGCCCAACGACCAGTCTCTATAATCAAGAGAATTTCTTGATTATTAGTGCATTCTCAAATTATCATCTATCATTAGTCATATTTTAAATTACTTATCATATTTGTTACTTTAAGCTGATACCTATGCT
>CAZZVG010000025.1:3408-15651 GCA_964657295.1 Iningainema sp.
AATTGTTCTCCTTTAAATCTGAATTGTTCTCCTTTAAAACAGGGTGAAAAGAATAGTAGGGAATATGGAAAATGTCATTGAATCATGATAGAAAGTAAATGTACTGAAGTTGAAATTGACTTAAAACACCTATTATGCGCTATTTTAATGGCTATGTACAAAATATTAACGACAACTTAACATTGTAGATTTTCACCAGCATACGTAGCTTAGTAAGCTAATGTCAGGCTCAGTCAGCGAAAATCAGCTTGAGAGCAAAGTTTTTTAGAAGTTCTGCCACATGCACGTTTTAGCAAAACACTCAGACACGACAACGTGACAGATTAATCAATGTTTTAGGCGATATCGGTGGTTACCTCTCCCGCGATCGCTTTTAAACAAACACTGTTTTCCCCGTGAGTTAAGATGCCTGAAATCCTGATTCTTAGCTCAGTTGCCGAAATGCGATCTACTGAAAGTAATTGTCTGTTAGATTGCTTGAATCAAGCAAATTGCAAAAATGATTCCGAGAAACAAGTAGACTTAACGAGACAGACTTTAGTATTTAAAGTGACTTTGTATAATTTTTCATGCCTGACTATTTATAATTATAAATAATTACGGTTGATTTTTATTTCAAGAAATGAAATAGTTTTGTTATCTAAAAACGTTTGCCTAATAAAAAATGTTCTCAAACGCTACCAAAAGTGATATGAAGATTTTGTTTGAGCACTAGATAAGGCGTATTGTTCCATACTTTTTTTTCAGAAAATAATTAAGTTATTTTGACATTGGGTGTTAAATATGAAAGAAGTACTTGCGTTTATTGAACAAAAAAAGCAAGAATTCGCCCAGTTACCGTTATTTCAGTATTTACAAGATAAGAGCATAGACCCAAAACAAAGGTTAGCTTGGGTAACCTGTGTAACTCCTTTAGTGATGGGTTTTGGGCAGTTGAATAAATACGATCTACGAAAAGAGCCAACTGATAACCCAATACAGAAATTAATCAATAAGCACACTTATGAAGATGACAATCACTGGGAGTGGTTTCTAGAAGATATTGAGAAATTAGGATTGAACCACTCAATGAAATTCAATGATACTGTAAGATTTTTGTTTGGAGAAGAAACCTATAAAACACGGCAAGTTTGCCATCAAATCGCGTTATATACGTTCCAAGCAGAACCTATAGTGGTACTTGCAGCAGTTGAGGCGATAGAGTGTACAGCAAATGTCAGTATTGGTCTGAGTGCACTAGTAACGCAGGAACTCCAACAAATTACTAAACAGACCTATCGTTATTTCGGTCAATATCACGTTTGTGTAGAAGCTGATCATACTATAAAAACCGATGATGCGCCACAGTTTTATGAAGAAATACAACTGACAGCAGAGCAAAAAGCCAAAGCTTTTGAGGTAGTAGAGAAAGTGTTTGAAGTTTTCACCGCAGCCGTAAATGATATGATGGCATATGCAGAAAAGCATCCGATCAAAGAGCAACTGTTAAAATCTGCATAAAGAAACTTAGGTAAATTGAAGAACAGTACACAAGTCTTTTCTACAACTGCTGCATTGGGATTTCAACAACAAACTCAGTTCCCTGTTCTAAGGTTGAATAACAAATTAACTTACCCTTATGTTTGTCCACGATAATTTGATAGCTGATAGATAACCCCAACCCTGTGCCACTTCCGACAGGCTTAGTGGTAAAAAATGGGTCAAAGATTTTCTCCTGCACCTGGGGACTCATACCAGCACCATTATCAGCAATCCGAATCCTGACAGTATAGTCATTTACTAATTCAGTGCAAATGCGAATGAAGGGAATCGGGGAATCTCCACCCCCTGTTCCCGACTTTCTATTCGTGACTCCCTCTTCAAGAGCATCAATCGCATTACTTAAGATATTCATAAATACCTGATTCAATTGACCGGCGTAACAAGCAACTTCAGGTAATTGTCCATATTCTTTAATGACTTTAATTTCAAGGTGATCGCTCTTTGTTTTGAGTCGGTGCTGTAAAATCATCAAGGTGTTGTCGATTCCCTCATGAATATTTACAGGCTTCATTTCTGCTTCATCTAAACGCGAGAAGTTGCGTAAGCTCAACACAATACTCCGGATACGTGAGCTTCCCACCTGCATCGAGTCTAGAAGTTTTGCGAGATCTGTAACTAGGAAGTCTAAGTCAATTTCCTCGGCTTTTTCCTGGATAAGAGACGAGGATTCAGGGTATTCCTGCTGATAGACATCAATCAAATTCAGTAAATCTGCAACATACTCATGAGCATGAGTAATATTGCCATGAATAAAGTTGATAGGGTTGTTGATTTCATGGGCAATTCCCGCCATCATTTGCCCCAGACTCGACATTTTTTCGCTTTGAATCAATTGAGTTTGGGTACTTTGCAAATCCTTTAAAGCTTGTTGCAATCGGTTATTTTTTTCGTTGAGTTCTTGCGTTCTCTCTGTGACTTTCTCCTCAAGAGTATGGCTGTATTCTTCCAAACGTTCTTTCGCCTCAGTCAGATTGTTGTAAAGTATAGCATTCTCTAGACAGATAGCCGCTTGAGTCGTGAGGACTTTGAGAACTTCTATGCGATCGCGTGTAAATGCTGCTGTAGTCAGATTATTTTCTAGATAAAGAATACCAATCAGTTTACTTTGATTAATAATCGGTATACACAAGAGACTTTTAGGTTTATTTATAACAATATAGTGATCATTTGCTATGGAAGTATCAGCTATAGCATCATCAATTACTAAGATTTCCTTAGTACGTTTGACGTAGTTTATCAAAGTTACAGGAACATCGCTACTGGAGATATATACGGATGGAAACTCTGTAGAAAGGGTTAGGGAACTTGAACTGACTGCGCTGACTGTTAACTTCAAATTATCACCTTCTTTTAAAATTAAAGCGCACTTAGAGGCTCCCGCGTTCTCCATCACAACTTCCATTAAAGTAGAAAGCAGTAGCTCAAGCTCGATTTGCCCAGAGAGTGCTTGAGAAGCTTTGATGACGGCTGCCAAATCTAGAGCGTCTGAAATAATTGTATTGGAGCCTATAATAGCTTGGCGATGGCTGAAGTTTGATAAAGTTGTACTATTGAAAGAGGTATTTTTCTGATGAGGATGAATGTTAAGTCTTTCTTGCGGAAGAATGGGCGAAAGTAATTGAGAATAGCGTTTTGCCAAGTCTTCCATTTTCGCTAATGCTCCCCAGCGAACGTAGCCATAGTAGGCATCAGTTATATACGTTTGGGCAATCTTCTGTTTACCCCATTCTAGATAGAACTTAGCGGCAAGTTCATTAGCAAGAGCTTCTTCATTAATGTATTCGTGTTCTTTAGCAAGTTTAATAGCTTGGTCGTATAATTCCATCGCCTCTATATTATTACCGAGAACCCGATGTCGCTCAGCTTCAACCAAATAAAATTTATGCAAAAAATTCATCGGTGCATGATGCGCCCATTTCTGCATCTTTTCTTGATTGGTATCTATTTTTTCTACTAATATTTTTTTTTGTTCAAAATCTGCGATATTAGGATACACTGCCAGCATGACTAGTGAATTATAAAAATGAAATTGAGGAATAATAATCTTTCCGATTCCACCGTACAAATATTTTTCCGCCTTGCCTGAATTTTCAATCGCTTGAGTGTAGTCCGCGAAAAGATAACAGAGATGCATCTTGCAGAAATATATGTATAAAAGTGCGATCGCGTCATTACTTTTAGAATGAATCGGTAGCATTCTATGCTCATTGTACGCCTCACCAATTAAATGACATGGATCATCAGCGCGTCCCTGTAAATTCAAGACAGTCTGCCGATAGATCTCATTCCAGTAAAACATTCTTTCCTGCTTAATTTGCCTGATAGAATTGCTATATGTTTCTAGCTCACGTTCAAGCCCTACTAGCTCCTTACCCATAAAATATGCAGTATTAGAGTAGGCATAAAGACCATAAGCAGCAAATTCTAAATCTCCTATTTCCACGCCTTTCAAGTAAACTTCCAGAAGAGGTTTTAATCTTTCTCTAAGATGCTCCTTCCAAAGCCCAATAAATTGATTAAATGTCTCATGAACTTTCACAGCTACTTCTTTATTCTGAAACTTAGACAACAGACTTTGAGCCAGTTTACCAAATTGATAGCCGGACTCAATGTCTCCTACTACCCCACATAATATAAATCCGTAAACAACATATCCAAAGGCGGACAAGGGAGCATTGCCATATTGAATCGATAAATTGATCTGTTGAACAAGAATTAATGGCAACAATTTAGGAGCAGATTGATAGGCAAGAGTCATTGTATTAGATAGAATACGCATCATTGCTAGAGGGAGGACTTCTGTCATCTCTGGCAGGTAAATTAAATCCTCAATACGTCTATCAGCTAGATTTGCGGCAGTTCTCTCAAGTTCACGCTGAACATCGGACTGGCTAGGATTTTCTGGAAACTCGATCCCTAATAACTTCAAAAAGGGTAGCGCGATATTAACAGCTTCTAGTGCTTTGTTCTGCGCCCCATACGCTTGAATTTTCACTTCATACACTTTCACTTTGTCCAGCACTGTTTTAGCCTGTACCAATACCACTTGGACAAATTGCTCTGACAGCGAGAAGTCACCAGCCAGGTATGCTACCTCTGCTGCTATCTCATACAAAGCTAAAGTTAGCTCATATTTTTTCTCCCAGCAATCATCTGCTAGTAGTTGAGTTCCAATAGTTAAATACTTAAGTGCGGCTGTATAAGCCGTTGATGCTTTAGCTCTACGTCCAGCAATTAAATTCATCTTTGCCAGTTCATCGCGCTCAGTCCGATCAGTAAGTAATTCCTGCCCTAAGTTGAACTGATTGACACTATCAAAAATCCTTTCTTCCTGTTCTTCAACTGAGATATTACTTAACAACAGTCTACCAATTCTTAAGTGAAATGATTGTTTTTCAGATTCAGGAATGAGAGAATAAGTAGCCTGTTGTACTCTGTCATGCACAAATTTATATTTTGTGGATTTGTGCTTGATAACTGTTGTTCTTTGAGGGTTGACGGTTAACAGTGAACTATCAACTGTTAATGATGAATTCTGACTCTTTTGGAGTAAGTTATAATTTTCATCTGGTAAAATTAGTCCTTCAATTAACGCTGTCCATAAATCTGCTGCAGTATCTCTCTCAGATTTTTGATGAAAAATAGCGAGATCCTTTATATCAAATCTGTTACCGATACAGGCGGCAATTTTTAAGACTTCTTGAGTCTCGCTTGGCAACTTTTTAAGTTGGAATATTAGAAACTCTACAACATCATCTGTTATAGATAATGCCTGAATTTTCGCCAAATCACACTGCCAAGACCGAAGATCAAAGTTAAATTCAATTAGTCCTTCATTATGTAAGTATTTCAGAAATTGATGACTAAAAAATGAGTTACCTTTAGTTTTATTAAACACCATTTTTGCGAGAGTATCTGCAACTTTTTCTTGATAAGGAATAATATCAGAAATGAGACACATCAAATCCTCATGAGTTAACGCTTGTAAGGTAATAGTATTAACTTTTCCTCCTTTTTTTTTGATTTCATTTAATGTTACATAAAGTGGATGTGTCTCTGAAACTTCATTATCTCGGTATGCACCTATAAGTAAGAGACATCCTTCACTTTCTCTACTCCTCTCCGTCTCACCTAAAAGAGGTGAAGACGAGAAGGTTTCTTGACTGACTTTATAACTTTCATCCATTAATAATTGAATTAATTTTAAAGAAGCCGCATCTGCCCATTGCAAATCATCTAGAAAGATCACTAGAGGATGCTCTTTAATAGCAAACACATGAATAAATCTCTGAAATAATAAATTAAACCGGTTTTGTGCCGCAACACCAGAAAGTTCAGCAACTGGAGGTTGCAGACCAATAATCAGTTCAAGCTTGGGAATGAGATCAACCATAAGCTGACCTTGTTCACCTAAAGCTGACACAATTTTGGCTTTCCATTGTTGAATTTGAGCATCAGTTTCACTTAGTAGTTGCCCAATTAAGTCCTTAAAAGCTTGCACCAATCCTGACAAAGGAATGTCACGTTCTAATTGGTTAAATTTTCCTTTAATGAAGTAACTTGAGGTTTTGACAATAGGTTTGTGGACTTCGTTGACGACAACGGTTTTGCCTACTCCAGAGGCACCGACAACCAAAAGCATTTCAGTTGTTCCTTGCGTCACTCGATGAAAAGTAGTAAGCAGCTTTTCAACTTGGTTTTTGCGACCATAAAGTTTTTCAGGGATGAGAAAACGGTCAGATATATCCCCTTTTGCAAACTCAAAAGATGCTATCTTTCCAGTCTCTTTCCACTGCTTTGAGCAAATCTCTAAGTCATGCTTGAAACCTAAAGCACTCTGATAGCGGTCTTCGGCATTTTTTGCCATTAACTTGCTGATTATAAGAGATAGAACTGGAGGAATTTTTGGATTGAGGCTACTTACATTTGGTGGAAGTTTTGCAATATGACAGTAGATTAACTCCATTGGATCTTTAGTCGTAAAGGGTAATTGTCCAGTCAGGAGTTCAAAGAAAGTGACACCAAGAGAATAAAAGTCACTGCGGTAGTCAATGCCTCGGTTCATCCTTCCCGTTTGTTCAGGCGAAATATAAGCCAACGTGCCTTCTAACAGGTTAGGACTGGTTAGGAATTGAATTTCTCTTGGGAGGCGGGAAGCAATACTAAAGTCGATTAGTTTGATTTCGAGAGTCGAAAGATTAATTAGGATATTAGCGGGTTTGATGTCTTTGTGAATGATGCGGTGGCGATGCAGTCCATCAAGAATGGATATAATTTGAATCCCAATGTGTAGAAAATTGGTCATTGGTATTTCTCTTTTGCCTGTAAGTTCTTGAGAAGAGATCATGTAATCAGACAGAGAAATGTCGCCAAAATCTTCCATCACCAGAGCATAGCCGTTGCGATAATTTTCTAAGCTATGAGGTTTGACGATACCAGGAAGGTCAAGATTTTTTGTAATGCTGTATTGATTTCGGAACTGCTCGATTTCGCTAAAGCTCGGATATTCATTCCGCATTATTTTGATGATCGCTGCTTTGTTGTCTTTTTCTCGAATACCTCGATACACTATAGTTTTGCTTCCCGAGTAAATTTTCTCAGTCATTTGATAGCCGGGAAAAATTATCTGCTCTGATATAAACATTTATACTTCTACTTATAGTTTTGTTAATGTAAATTTAGTATTCCCCGTCACCGCATACTTTTATGCTTAAATAGCAAAAAAGCCTGCTAGGACAGGCGCAGTGAATCTATGTACGAGTATATACAGGTTTGCTTTCGTTACTTTATTTTCTGTTTAATAAATGTGACAACTTGAGCTAGCTGTTTTTTCAAGCCATCGATTTCCCCCTGCATTTTGCCAATTTTCTCATTTAATAAGTTGATTTCAGCAGCAGAAGTGTCTTTGGCACTCGATATGGCAGCTTCATTGTGAGAGGGAACCGTTGTTGCTGCCTGAGGTGTTTCTTTACGCGGATTTTTAGCCTTTGTCATTGCTAACTTGATCGCGTTAATTAGTTGCTTTTGGTCAAAGGGTTTTCCTAGAAATTCAAAATATTCAAAAGGTTCTGGGATTTTCTCCGTCACCTCTTCTTTCCGACCAGACATAATGACCAAAGGAACTTTCTTCAATTCAGGTTGGGATTGAATATGCTGGAAAACCTCCCAGCCACTCATTTTAGGTAGCAAAAAATCTAACATGATGAGACTGAGTTTTTCCTGACGGATTAAATTCAGTCCTTCTAGACCGTCTTTTGCGTCCAATACCTGGAAGTTACCTGGAGGTAACATTTCTCGTACTTTTACCCTGACAACTGTGGTGTCATCAATAACTAGAATCTTGTTACTTGCCACGACTGCTTACTCTAACAGAAATTTTAGGTTGAGAAGGCGATTTCGCCGATTAATGCTAATGAATCCTCCCACTATATCCAAAATTTATATTGATTGGGGGATAGTAATTTCAAGGAGACGCGGCAATGTCTGAGGTATTCCAACACACAATGAGATTTAGCCGTTAGATCCGTAACTCCATTCCTCCTGACGTTCTTGTTTGTACCTTTGAGTAAATTCTCGTCAAGTGATTGGCTTTCGTTCTGTAATTTCCTCAAAGTTATCGAATGTTGCATCAGGCTTTATACTGATACCACAGATAATACTTCCTCTGCCACTTCGTGCGATCGCGCAAGCAGTGATCGATCATAGGTCGTCAAATTGGAACCCCACTTAAAATGTAGATATTTTGATAGTATTTTTAGGTGGGTACTGCGCGAAACATCTTCGTTCAAAATGGTGAGTTTGATGCGAATCTCGATCCTGACTTAGCAATGGATCTTCTCTACGGTCCAATTTATTACCAACTGTTAGTAGGTCATTTGCCACTAGATGAGAAATTTGTGATGACCGCAGGCTTCGGCTTAAGCCGGCTCGCGCTTCTGGAACGAGCATTGCGCTGTTTTATGGCATAGTTTGATCCACTTGCTGGATCTGCCAACGCTGGAATCGAAGCGGTTGCTCGTAATCTTGCTGTGGATCTGGCTCCAATTCGGGTTAATACTGTGTGTGCTGAAGTGATTAATACCCCAATGCTTGACCAAGTATTTGGAGAAAAAAAATCGCAAGTTATTGAGCAGATTACAGCAAAACTACCCGTTCGACGGATTGGAAGTCCTGAAGAAATTGCTGATGCTGTGCTGTTTCTAATGAGCAATGGATTTATGACAGGTACCACTTTATTAATTGATGATGGAGATGCGCTGGTTTAGCTTGTTGGGGAGATCCTTTTAACTCCTGATGATCTGTGCAGCAGAGTTAAAAAAAATCCGGCACAGTCCTCGTGTAAGCAACAGTGTTGTTAGCAAGTTGGTGACAGCAATCATGAACATAATCAAAATTTGGTAGGATGCGGCTTCGCGGGCATTAACGCCACTCAACAACTGCCCGGAGATGATACCGGGAAGTGTAACCATCCCAATAATCATCATTTGATTAATAGTAGGAAATAATCCGGCGCGAATAGCGTCTTTACGGTATTGTTTGACTGCTTGTTGAGGGGTTGCGCCTAAGCTCAGGTGAGTTTCTATTTCTAAATGACTGGTGTTGATGGTGCTGACTAAGCGTTCTCCGGCGATCGCCGCAGCATTCATCGCATTACCTAACACCATTCCAGCTAAGGGAATGACATACCGCGCTTCATACCATCTATGTGGCTCAGTGATTAATCTGTCTGGACGTTGAATAATCAAGAAATTTATATAAAACAGCGTCAGGGTTGTACTCACAAAAATCGACCCCCACACCAAGGGCAATATCTGGGGGATTTTTTTAGTTATGCGATTTCGTACTCCCACCGCCGAAATTGTCAGCATTACTGCTAAAATCACCAAAACTGCCCAAGGATTGTCAAAAGCAAAGATGAAGTCTAAAACGTATCCCAATACTACCAATTGCAGGATAGTTCGCCCAGTTGTAAGGGCTAAGTTTAGTTCTAATCCCAGTTTTTCCCACGCAGATAAACTAATAGCTATGCCCATCAATCCCACAGCACTAGCCAAATCTACCACATCCAGCTTGATCAGATCTTGCATGGGTTTTCTACCTCCTCAAAAAAAGCTAACAGCTTAGGAACTTTAACCCTTGGTATTGATTCAGGGTTGATGTATATCACTTTTAAAAGAAAATGATAGCTTTTCCGATTATATCTCTGAGTAAAAACTCTGAGTGAGGCTGATTGCACATGGTAGTCTTTCAGTAACTCTCGTTTCCTTCATAATTCGTCAGCATTCAACCGCTAGTCATCAGCATGAGCATACATAACTCGTTTCTGTTTTGAAAGGGGGTGTACGATTTGCTTCAGTGAAAGCTAACCAGTGACCGATAATAGCTGAATGCTTGCCACAATTCCAGTCGGCATCTATCTTCATTCTTTAAGATAAAAACTCATGATTCAAAGTGTAAATTCCATCCCTGCCTTTGACATTAGACAGCAGTACATTACCATCGAAGCAGAAGTGAGTGCAGCAGTCTTGGAAGTTCTGGCTTCTGGGCGCTATATTGGTGGTCCTGTCGTTGAAGGTTTTGAGCAACAGTTTGCCGCTTACACTGGTGTTACTGAGTGTGTCGCCTGTAACTCTGGTACTGATGCACTCTTCTTGGCATTGAGAGCTTTTGATATTGGTGCAGGTGATGAAGTCATTACAACACCCTTCACTTTTATCGCCACTGCCGAAGTCATCAGTAATTTGGGTGCCAAGCCAGTGTTTGTGGATATCAATGAGACTTCGTTTAATTTGGATGTGGAGCAAGTAGAGAAGGCATTAACACCGAAAACCAAAGCAATTATACCAGTACACTTATTCGGTCAACCTGTGGATATGACCGGATTGATTGACGTAGCACAAATTCATAATCTCCAAGTTATTGAAGATTGCGCTCAGTCTACAGGAGCCAGTTGGGCTGGGCAGAAAGTAGGAAGTATTGGACATATTGGTTGCTTTAGTTTTTACCCTACAAAGAATCTCGGTGGTTGTGGAGATGGTGGGGCAATTACGACTAACGATCCGGAGATCGCGAAGAAAATTCGGATGTTCCGAAATCATGGTCAAAAAACTAACTACTTACATGAAGAGATTGGTATTAATAGCCGCTTAGACGCATTACAAGCAGCTATACTTCAAATTAAGCTGCGTTATCTCAACATGTGGAATAACCAGAGGCGACAAGTCGCAGCCCGTTATCACCAATTCCTCAGTCAAATTCCCGGCATCATTCCACCTCAAGAATTAGCTGGTGGTATGGGAGTATGGAATCAATATACTATTCGTGTTTTAGAAAATAAAAGAGATTTAGTTCGCGCTCAATTGCAAGAGCGGGGTGTGAACACAATGGTTTACTACCCCTACCCTTTACATTTGCAGCCAGTTTATCAACATTTGGGGTATGTTGTGGGGCATTTACCCGTAGCAGAGCAAGCCTCTCACCAAGTCTTATCCTTACCCATGTTCCCAGGATTGTCAGAAGAACAGAAAAACCAGGTCATTTTTGAACTCTCCAAGCTTTGAAAAACGTGGATTCTGAACAGTTATAGTTTGAAGGATTGCCGGAGTTAAGGGGAACGAATATTTGAGATTGAATTCTTACTCCCTACTCCCTACTTTTATTTTAGCTTCCAATGCTTCTACCAAGCTACGTACTACGGCAATCATTGCCACTTCGCTGTTGAGTTGGTTGATAGCAGAACCGACACCAACACCAGCAGCACCACTAGCGATCGCCAGTGGTGCTGTGACGCTAGAAATACCCGAAGCACAAAGCACTGGAACTGATACTGCACGAGAAATTTCATAAGCTGCTGCTAAGGTAGGTGCAGCTTTTTCGATCAGTCCTAGAGTTCCAGGGTGAGTCGGATGGCTACTAGTACCACCTTCAGTTTGGATAATATCTGCACCTGCTTTCACCAGTTGCTCTGCCAACCTAACTTGTTCATCTAACGGGAGAATATGGGGAACAGTGACAGAGAGTGTGATTTCTGGAAGAAGAGCGCGGGTTTGGTGAGTCAGTGCTAAAACTTCCTCGGCTTCAAATGTACGTCCTTGGGCATAGAAAGAATCGAAATTACCAATTTCAATTAAATCTGCTCCTGCCGCGTGCGATCGGACAAATTTCTCTGGTTCTACTGCTGATACACATATTGGCTTATTTGTCAATGCTTTCGCCAATTTAACTAAACTTGGCTCGGCCGCAATATCAACAAAAGTAGCACCGCCTAAATCGGCTGCTTTGATGATTGCTGCCACGCGATCAGCGTCAAAGTTATTTAAGCCACTAATAACTTTAAGCACATGGCGGTTGGTAAATGCACTTTGGAGTTCGATATGCATCGTCATAGTTTAAATGAATGAAGCTTTAGAATTAAGATTATTCTACCTCTTGTTAAATTCTTTAGCTGTCGAATTCACTATAATATCACCGCATCTGTACTCTTCTCACAAAACTGTACCTATAAACTGTGTAAGTTTTGTGAATATTGAGTAAAGATGCGGGAAATGGATGGACGCTGTGGAGAGCGGGTGAACAGAGAGATTCTTAGCTCTAGTAAGCGTCCTGCAACTCGTAGAAATCCGGCGAGATGTAATCTTTACGTAAGGGATAACCTACCCAATCTTCTGGCATTAAGATCCGCTTGAGGTTTGGGTGTCCTTC